>NCDQ01000278.1 GCA_002280275.1 Caulobacter vibrioides
GCTGTCGGTCGAAGAGCAGGTCTGCGTGATCTACGCCGGCACCCGCGGTTATCTCGACGGCATCCCGACCTCGTCGGTGCGTCGCTTCGAGAGCGAGTTCCTGGCCCGTCTGCACAGCCAGCACGCCGACCTTCTGGAAGGCATCCGCACCAAGAAGGCGCTCGACAAGGATCTGGAGAACACGCTGAAGAGCGCGCTCGACAGCTTCTCGTCGACCTTCGCCTAAGCCCCTCGGAACCGCTCGGAGAGAGTAGCGCCGAATGGCCAGCTTGAAGGAAATGCGCAATCGGATCTCGAGCGTCAAAGCGACGCAAAAGATCACGAAAGCGATGCAGATGGTGGCGGCGGCCAAGCTGCGCCGGAGCCAGGACGCGGCGGAATCCGCCCGTCCTTACGCCCGGCGTCTGGCCAGCGTCATCGCCAACCTCGCCGCCGGCGTGTCCGGTGACGGCGCCCCGAAGCTCCTGGCCGGCACCGGCCGTGATGATCGCCATCTGGTGGTCGTCGCTGCGGCGGATCGCGGTCTGGCGGGCGGCTTCACCTCGTCGATCGTTCGCGCCGCGCGCGCCCACATCGACGGGTTGATCGCCCAGGGCAAGGAGGTCCGCGTGATCTGCGTCGGTAAGAAGGTGACGGCGCAGCTCGCCAAGCCTTACGCCGGCCGCATCGTCGAGACGTTCGACCTGTCGTCCTACCGCCAGCTGACGCTGGCCGTGGCGCAGCCGATCGCCGACGTGATCACCCGCGAGTATGAAGCGGGCGAGACCGACGTGGTCACCCTGTTCTACAGCCGCTTCAAGTCGGTGGTGCAGCAGATCCCCACGGGCCTGCAGCTGATCCCCGCCACGGTCGAGGGCGCGGAAGCGACCTCGGGTCCGGCGGCGGTCTACGAGTACGAGCCCTCGGAAGAGGCCATTCTCGAGACCCTGCTGCCGCGCAACCTGACGGTTCAGATCCTGTCGGCCCTGCTGGACAATATGGCCGGCTTCTACGCCAGCCAGATGACCGCCATGGACAACGCCACGCGCAACGCTGGCGACATGATCAAGCGCTACACCCTCGAGTACAACCGTTCCCGCCAGGCCCAGATCACCAAGGAGCTGATCGAGATCATCTCCGGCGCCGAAGCCGTCTGATCCAGCCTAACGACATAAGCACGCAGAGACAGAAAAGACCGCACCGTCATGGCCAAGACCCCCGCTGAAAAGCCGGCGACCGCCGCCAAGAAGCCCGCAGCCCCCAAGGCCGCCGCTGCTCCGAAGGCCGCCGTCGCCAAGGCCCCCGCCGCCGCCAAGGCTCCGGCCGCCAAGAAGCCGGCCGCCCCGAAGGCCGCCGCGCCCAAGGCTCCGGCCACGAACCTCGACGGCGCCACCGGCCGCCTCGTCCAGATCATCGGCGCCGTTGTCGACATCGAGTTCGACGGCGCCCTGCCGGCGATCCTGAACGCTGTCGAGACCGTCAACGAAGCCACCGGCCAGCGCCTGGTGTTCGAAGTCGCCCAGCACCTGGGCCAGAACACCGTTCGCGCCATCGCCATGGACGCCACTGAAGGTCTGGTCCGCGGCCAAGCCGTGCGCGACACCGGCGAGCCGATCCGCGTTCCGGTCGGTCCGGGCACCCTGGGCCGCATCATGAACGTCATCGGCGAGCCGATCGACGAACAGGGCCCGATCCAGTCGACCCTGTCGCGTCCGATCCACCGTGACGCCCCGTCCTTCGCCGAGCAGACCAACACGGCTGAAGTGCTGGTCACGGGCATCAAGGTCATCGACCTGATGTGCCCCTACACCAAGGGCGGCAAGATCGGCCTGTTTGGCGGCGCCGGCGTCGGCAAGACCGTGACGATGCAGGAACTGATCAACAACATCGCCAAGGCTTACGGCGGTTACTCGGTTCTGGCCGGCGTGGGCGAACGCACCCGCGAAGGCAACGACCTGTATCACGAGATGATCGAGTCCCGAAGGCTCGCGCTGCGCCCTCGTCTACGGCCAGATGAACGAACCCCCGGGCGCCCGCGCCCGCGTCGCGCTGACCGGCCTGTCGATCGCGGAATACTTCCGTGATGAAGAAGGCAAGGACGTGCTGCTGTTCGTCGACAACATCTTCCGCTTCACCCAAGCCGGCGCCGAAGTGTCGGCTCTGCTGGGCCGTATCCCGTCGGCCGTGGGCTATCAGCCCACCCTGGCCACCGAGATGGGCAACCTGCAGGAGCGCATCACCTCGACGAACAAGGGTTCGATCACCTCGGTTCAGGCCATCTACGTGCCCGCCGACGACTTGACCGACCCGGCTCCGGCCACCTCGTTCGCCCACTTGGACGCCACCACCGTTCTGTCGCGTGACATCGCGGCCCAGGCCATCTTCCCGGCCGTGGACCCGCTGGACTCGACCTCGCGGATCATGGACCCGCTGGTCATCGGCGAAGAGCACTACACCGTGGCGCGCCGCGTCCAGGAAGTCCTGCAGCAGTATAAGGCCCTGAAGGACATCATCGCCATCCTGGGCATGGACGAGCTGTCGGAAGAGGACAAGCTGATCGTGGCCCGCGCCCGTAAGATCCAGCGCTTCCTCAGCCAGCCGTTCCACGTGGCCGAGCAGTTCACCAACACGCCGGGCGCCTTCGTCCAGCTGAAGGACACGATCCGCTCGTTCAAGGGCATCGTCGACGGCGAGTACGACCACCTGCCGGAAGGCGCCTTCTACATGGTCGGTCCGATCGAAGAAGCCGTGGCCAAGGCCGAAAAGATGGCGGCTGAAGCCTAATGACCGAAGACGCGGACCTGGCCAATTTTTGCTGCGACGAGCTGGCCGAAGCGGTGTCTCCGGACGCCAACGCCGGCTTGATCGAGCATGACAGCGGCCTGATCCTGCTGAACCTCGGCGAACGCGAGGAAGAGGGCGAAACGGGCGTGGTGCTGGCCACCATCCGCTTCTGCCCCTTCTGCGGCACCGAGATCCAGACCGATGAAGACATCGAGGCCGCCCTGGGCGGCGTCGAGGAGACGTTCAACTGATGGCCAAGCTGCACTTCTCTCTGGTCGCCCCCGAGCGCGAACTGTTCTCGGGCGAGGTGGACATGGTCCAGGCCCCGGGCGCTGAAGGCGACTTCGGCGTGCTGGCCAACCACGCCCCGTTCATGACCACCCTGCGCGAAGGCAAGGTGACCGTGAAGGACGGCGCGACCACCAAGGTGTTCGACATCCAGGGCGGTTTTGCCGACGTTGGTCCCGAGGGCCTGACGATCCTGGCGGAGCACGCCGTCGAAGCGGCCTGATCCGCGCCGCCGACGTCGAGACGATCTTGAAGCGCCCTCGGTCCCCTGGACCGGGGGCGTTTTCGCGTCGAAAGCGACCGACCATCGCGCTGCGGGAGATAAAATTACACCTGTGGCCCAATCTTGGTCTTAATCGGCGCCCATAAGGGTTGCGAGGGACCGTCCGTCGGTTTTAATGCCGACCTCTCGTCTTGTTGGGGATACCTTGCCTATGCGCCTTGCGCTCGTCAGCCTGATCGCCCTCGGCGCGGTCGCTTCTACCGCTTCCGCTCAGGAACAAACCGCCGCTCCGGCCCCGGCCGCCGCTCCGGCCCCGGCCGCTGCGCCCGCTCAGGCTCCTGCCGCTCCGGTCGATCAAGCCGCTCCGGCCGCTCCTGCGGACCAAGCCGCCCCGGCTGCGCCCGCCGCCGAAGCCGCGCCCGCCGCCGAAAGCTATGTTGCGCCGGTCCGTGGTCCGCGCACCACCGATCCCTTCACCGTCCGCCTGCTCGACGTGCTGGACAAAGTCTGCAAGCCGCAGGTCGCCGGCGGTGACTTCGCCCAGTTGGTCAAGGACTACGGCTTCAAGAAGAAGAAGGAGCAGTGGATCTTCGCGCTGGAGAAGCCGTTCAACATCACCCTCGACAACCCGGGCTCCAACCGGAACGTCTGCACGGTCACGATCGACTACTCGCAGGCTCAGGAGCAGGCTCAAGAGCTGGCCAACGGTCTGCACGACTGGGCGACCTGGGAGAACAGCCCGCAGCTGCGCCTGATCCGCAACGACCAGACCGTCGGCAGCGACTTCCGCCGCTTCACCGTCTCGTGGGACGACGCCTGGGCCGGCGGTCGCGCGGGTCTGGTCTATATGCGCCTGAAGAAGCTGGACGAGACCTCGGTCGGCAAGAACTTCGAGCGCGCGCAGATCCTGTACAGCACCACCAGCCGCTAAGCCGTTGTTGCGTCCCTCAGGGCGCGGACCTATCTAGCGAAGGCGCGGGGACGACCCCGCGCCTTTTGCGTTTCCTGGGGACGACCCCGCTTCTGAAACAAGGGGCTCGTCGTGGCCTGGATCGTTCTTTTCGTCGCGGGACTGTTCGAGGTGGGCTGGGCCGTGGGCCTGAAGTCCACTGAAGGTTTTACGCGGCCCATCCCCATCGTGCTGACCGCGATCAGCCTCGTCCTGTCGATGGGGCTATTGGGGTGGGCGGTGAAGACCCTGCCGCTGGGCACCGCCTATGCGGTCTGGACTGGCATCGGCGCGGTCGGCACGGCCATCGTCGGCATCGTGGTGTTCAAAGAGCCCGCCACGGCCGCGCGGCTCGTGTGCTTTGGCCTCATCGTGGCGGGGATCCTCGGGCTGAAGCTATTCAGTCCGCAATAGTCAGGCGACGTCAGGCCGCCGCGCGCCCTTCAGCGGCGATGAAGGCCAGGCAGCGTTCGGCGACCCCTTCCCAGCCGGGCTCACCAGGCAGCCAGTGGCTCATCTCGGAGAAGATCTCGACCTGACCGCCCAGGCGCGCGGCGGTCTGGCGAACCGTGGCGGGCGGATGGATCACGTCCTTGCCGCCGGCGATCGCCAAGACCGGACAGGCCGGCGCACGCACATTGGTGGTCATGAACGGGTCGAGCCACCAGTTCAGCGTCTCCCATAGCGCGCGACCGCTCTCGGGCGTCATGCGGGCGAAAATCGCCTTGCGCTCGGCGCGCTCAAGGCGATCGACGCTATAGCGGCGCACGACGCCATAGTCCGGCGCGATGGCCTGCATCCAATAGGGGCCCAGGGCGTAGAGGCTGACCGCCGAGACGGCCTCCTCAAGGCTGGCGCCGGACACGCCCCACGGGGGCGACGGCGCCAACAGGATCAACTTGGACACGGGCGCGCGAGACGCCGCCATCTGGGCGACAAGGCCGCCCATCGAGTGGCCGATCAGGATCGGTGGAGATTCGCAGGCCTCGATCAGGCGACTGATCTGCCGCGCATAGTCCGACATGGAGACGCCGGTCGCGCTGCTGGCGCCGTCGTGGCCGATGAGGTCGGGCGTCAACACGCGGTGGCCCGCCGTCTCGAACGGCGCGCGGAACGCATCGAAGGTCCACCCACCGCAGAAAGCGCCGTGGACCATGATCACCGGTGCGTGCATGAACGCCCCTAACACCCCGCCGACGAAGCAGTCGACGGGGTCAGCCTACACTTACTTCTTGGTCTTGGGCGAGGATTTGGCCGGCGCCTTTGTCGCAGGCGGCTTGGCGGCCTTGGGGGCGGCCTTCGGGGCGGCCGGAGCCTTTGCGGCAGCCGCGGCCTTGGGCGCGGCTTTCGCGGCGGGCTTGGCCGCGGCCTT
>NCDQ01000010.1 GCA_002280275.1 Caulobacter vibrioides
TCACGGGCAAGAACAACCTGGCGGAGCGGACAGTCGAGCCGAAACGCAAAACAACACTCACGGTCTCCGGGTTCGCCCGGCCGCTCCGTCGCCTCCCCAGCACACTCGCAGCCAGCACGGCGTGAGGTCGCTCTGTCACGTCCCCTCCCCTTGATGGGGAGGGGTAGGGGTGGGGTGATCTCGGCGGCTGATGCAGCGCATACCCGCCGGCTCAGCTGTCACCCCATCCCCGGCCCTTCCCCATCAAGGGGAAGGGGGGTCTAGTGGTCGCCGTCATTGACTCCCCCGCCCGCCCCCGTATTTTCCGCCGCGTTCGCGTGACTGGCGCTAGTGATGGGGAACCATCGGGGAGCGTGGACATCATATGCCGCGCGCCTGGGCTCCCTTTCTGAAACACACCAGAGGAGTCCGCCGTGCCCGCCGCCCCCGACTATCCGTCCGCCCCCGATCTCATCGCCCCCAAGCGCGCGCTCCTGTCGGTCTCCGACAAGACCGGCCTCGTCGAGGCCGCCCAGACCCTGCACGCGGCCGGCGTTGAGCTGGTTTCGACCGGCGGCACCAAGGCCGCGATCGCCGCGGCCGGGATTCCGGTGAAAGACGTCTCGGACCTGACGGGCTTTCCCGAGATGATGGACGGCCGTGTAAAGACCCTGCACCCGGTGGTGCATGGCGGCCTGCTGGGCGTGCGCGACGCGGCTGATCACGCGAAAGCCATGGCCGACCACGGCATCGGCGGCATCGATATCCTCTATGTGAACCTCTATCCGTTCGAGGCCACTGTCGCCAAAGGCGGGTCCTACGCCGAATGCGTCGAGAACATCGACATCGGCGGTCCGGCCATGATCCGCTCGGCGGCCAAGAACCACGGCTATGTCGCCGTCTGCACCGATCCTTCGGACCTTGCCGAGGTGCTTGAGGCCTTGAAGGCCGGCGGGACGACGCTCGCGCTGCGCCAAACCTTGGCGGCCCGCGCCTATGCTCGCACCGCCGCCTATGACGCCGCGATCTCGGCCTGGTTCGCCCAGGCGCTGGGCCAGGACTTCCCGGCCCGCAAGAGCATCGCCGGCGAGCTGCGCCAGACGATGCGCTATGGCGAGAACCCGCACCAGAAGGCGGCCTTCTACACCTTCCCGAACCCGCGTCCGGGCGTGGCCACGGCCACCCAGCTGCAGGGCAAGGAGCTCAGCTACAACAACATCAACGACACCGACGCGGCCTTTGAGCTGATCGCCGAGTTCGACCCGGCCCAGGGCCCGGCGGTGGCGATCATCAAGCACGCCAATCCTTGCGGCGTGGCGGTCGGCGCCACCCAGCGCGAGGCCTATGAGCGGGCCCTGGCGTGCGATCCGACCTCGGCCTTCGGCGGCATCGTGGCGGTCAACTCGCGCCTGACCCGCGAGGCGGCCGAGGCCATGGTCGAGATCTTCACCGAGGTGGTCATCGCCCCCGAGGCCGACGAGGACGCCATCGCTGTCTTCGCCGCGAAGAAGAACCTGCGCCTCTTGGTCACCGGCGGTCTGCCCGATGCGCTGTCGACCGGCGACACCTTCAAGAGCGTGGCCGGCGGCTTCCTGGTGCAGTCGCGCGATGACGCGCGTATCAAGGCCAGCGACCTGAAGATCGTGACGAAGCGCCAGCCGACCGACGAGGAAGTGCGCGACATGCTGTTCGCCTTCACCGTGGGCAAGCACGTCAAGTCCAACGCCATCGTCTACGCCCGCGCTGGCCAGACCCTGGGTGTCGGCGCCGGCCAGATGAACCGCAAGGACAGCGCCCGGATCGCGGCCCTGCGCGCCGCCGACTTTGGCCTTGATCTGAAGGGCTGCGCCTGCGCCTCGGAAGCCTTCTTCCCGTTCGCGGATGGTCTGATCCAGGCGGCCGAGGCTGGGGCCACGGCGATCATCCAGCCGGGCGGCTCGATGCGCGATCCGGAGGTCATCGAGGCGGCCGACAAGCTTGGCCTTACAATGGCCTTCACGGGTGTGCGAGTATTCCGTCATTGAACGGAAGGATGACGGCATGGACAGCGCCGCCTGGGGCGAAAGGGTCGCCAAGCACTCGCGGGTGTTCAAGCCTGCGGGCCCAGGTCCCTTCCCGGTTGCGCTGATCCTGCACGGCTGCGGCGGCAAGACGCCGTTTCTCGAGGACTACGCCCGCGTCGCCGTCCAGGCGGGCTGGGCGGCCGTGGTGGTCGACTCCCTGAAGCCCCGCGGGATGTCGACCCTCGACGCCAAGCTGTTCGTCTGCACGGGCGTGGCGCTGCACGGCCTCAAGCGCGCGGCCGATATCTTCGCCATGCTGACCTGGCTGGAGACGCAAGGCTGGGCCGACGCCAGCCGTGTCTTCCTCGCCGGCTGGAGCCATGGCGGCTGGACGATCATGGACAGCTACGCGGTAGGCCGGAGCGCCGCGCGCGGCACGACCCTGGTCGACGCCGATCCTAGGAAACTGCGTGAGCGGGTGAAAGGGACGCTGCTTGTCTACCCCTACGCCGGCTACGGCTCGCTGACGGCCTCGCGGGGCTGGGGCGAGGGGGCGCCGCCGGTGTGGTCGGTGCTGGCGGGCAAGGACCAGGTGGTGGGCTGGAAGGCGCCGGCCAAGGCGCTGGACCGGCTGGCGGCCGATGGCCTCGATGTCGACCGCGTGTTTCACGCCGACGCCACTCACGCCTTCGACGACGACCATGCCAATGATCCGCGGGCGCGCTACCGCCCGGACCTCTTCCAGGCGGTGCAGGGCTATTTCGCCGGAGCGCTAGGCCGCTGCCTCTAATTTCGGCCGGCGAAGCGGTGCCGGACCGCGATAGAGCCGCCGCCACAGCCACTCCAGCGGCCCCATCTCGAAGCGATCCATCCACCAGCGCGACCACAGGATCTGGACGGTCCAGACCCCGATCGTGATGGCGGCCAGCCCGGGCCGGTCGACCTCGCCATGCAGGTTCAGGCCGCGTCCGCCATAGAAGATGGCGGTCATGATCAGCGACTGAGTCAGATAGTTCGTGAACGCCATCTGCCCCACCGGAGCCAGAGCTCTTGGGATCGCGCTCCAGAAGCTCTTGGAGCGGGCGGCGAAGACCATCAGGCTGACATAGGCCAGGGTCGTCAGCGGCGCGGTCGCCATCTGGACCGTCATCGCGACCATGCTCATCGGACGCGACAGATCCTGGGCCATGAACTGGACGAACACGAAGCCCACCCCGGCCAGGGCCAGCAGGCCGATGACCAAAAGGATCACATAGGTCCGCGTCCGCGCCTCGCCCGTGAACAGGCCCAGCTTGAAACAGGCCAGACCGATCAACATCAGGCTGGCGGTCATCAGGAAGATGATCGGCTCGTTGGGCAGCAGGACGAGGCGGTCCTTGGCGTTCTGGATCAGCGACTGCAGGAAGGTCCCGCTGTACTGGATCTCGGCCAGCCCGGCTTTGGCGATCTGGGCGCTGGCCGCCGCGCCCGCTTGGGCGCTTTCGCTGGGCGCCAGCATCATCGCCACGGCGCCGGCGGTCATCAGCAGGGAGAAAGCAACCCAGATGCTGACGCCCGTCCAAAGCAGGCGCTTGGGGCTCCAGGAGCGGGCGAACATCACCGCAAAGCCAGCCAAGGCGTAGCTCAGCAGCACGTCGCCGTACCAGATGGCGAAGCCGTGGAGCAGGCCGAACAGGAGCATCCACGACAGGCGCTTGCGCAGGATCGAACCCCGCGCCTTGTCGGCGCGTTCGCCGCCCACGAGGAAAATCGAGACCCCGAACAGCATCGAGAACAGGGTCACGAACTTCCGCTGGAACAGCCACTGAGTCACGAACCAGACGCCCAAGGTGTCGGGCTCTGTCCCGTGCGGCCACGACTTGACCGATTCCGCGATCCCGGGCGGCACGGCGAAATCCGGCGCATTGCACAATAAAATGCCCAGCACCCCGAGACCTCGCAGGGAATCGAGCAGTACGATGCGATCCTTGGTCATGAGCTCCCCTTCGGGGAGACCCTGCCCTTTTACGGCCGTGTCGACAACGAGGACGCGACGCGATGGAAAGGCCTGCGGGCTCCCTGCGTGTGCCGAGAGCCCGTAGGAACCCGGTTAGGTCGCGCTGGAAAGCTCGCGCAGCGCGGCGTTGGCGATGGTCAGCTTGGCGAAGGTCCAGCCGCCGCCGGCCTGTTCGATATCCTCGATCGTGCGCTTCACCGCGCGGGGACGATCCCCGCGCAGGGCGGCCCAGGACGAGATCGCGGCCTTGGCGGCGCCTTCGTCCTCGCCGGCCTGGGCGTTGGCGGCGAATTTCAGGACCTGCTGGGTGATCGAGGTCTGCTCGGTCAGCATATCCTCAATCAGGCGACGGACCGCGAGACGCTCGAAGGCGTCGCCGCCCACGAACGAACCGGCCGCGCCGCGCAGACGGTCGAACCCGAACGCCGCGCCGACCTGATGATAGAGCCGCGCGACGTTCTCCACGCTCCAGCTGGAGGCGTTGGCGAGGTCGACGAGGTCGGCGGCCGTCGTCAGCGGCTGGAGGGCCGCGACCGCCTGGGCCAGCGCTTCAGGCGCGCCGTCGGCGACATAGGCCTTCACCCGCTTGGCCACCGCCTTCTGCTCGAAGGGCGACAGGATCGCCGGCGCCAGCGCCTTGAGCGCGGCGACCGACGGACCGTAGGCCTCGACCAGAGCCTGGACGTTGGCGGCGTCGCGCTGGGCGCGGCGCGCCAGCCAGAAGGTCAGGCTGCGCAGCGCATAGGCCAGGGCCTTGTAGAGCGCGGTCTGACCGTCGGCCGAAGTCTCGTTGTCCAGGCTGTTGACCTTGCTCCACAGACCGTCAATCCCCAGGATCTCGCGGGCGGCGGTGAAGCCGACCACGACAGCGTTAATGTCCGCGCCGGCGGCGGCCTTCAGGCGGCTGACAAAGGTCGGGCCGCACATGTTGACCATCTGGTTGCCGACCACGGTCGCGATGATCTCCCGCTTCAGCCGGTGCTTCTGCATGGCGTCTGCGTATTGATCGAGCGCCTTGGGGAAGTAGCCGCGCAGGGTGCGCTCGAACCAGGGATCATCGGGCGACTGGCTGGCGACGATTTCGTCGAACAGATCCAGCTTGCCATAGGCCAGCAGGACCGCCAGCTCAGGACGGGTCAGGCCGCGACCCGCCGCCTTGCGCTCCAGAAGCGTCGTATTCGTCGGCAGGCCCTCGACCCTACGATCCAGGCGGCCGCGGTGCTCCAGATCGACCATGTAGCGGATCTGGGCGTCGACTTCGCTGACTGCATCGCTTTCCAGCAGCGTCAGCGCCAGGGTCTGATCGTAGTTATGCTCGTTGATGTTGACTTCGTGGTCGGAGCTGTCGACGCCGGCCGAGTTGTCGATGGCGTCGGTGTTGATGTGTCCGCCGGCCTGAGCGAACTCGATGCGACCGGCCTGGGTCAGGCCCAGGTTCGCGCCTTCGCCGACCACCTTGACGCGCAGATCCGCGCCGTTGATGCGGATGGCGTCGTTGGCCTTGTCGCCGGCGTCGGCGTTGGTCTCGCCCCTGGCCTTCACATACGTCCCGATGCCGCCGAGATAAAGCAGCTCGGCCTTCGACTTCAGGATCGCCGTCATCAGTTCCGCCGGAGACACGGTCTCGGCCTTGATCTCGAGCATGGTGCGGACCTCGGCCGAGAGCGGGATGCTCTTCAGGCTACGAGCGAAGACCCCGCCGCCCGCCGAGATCTTCGACTTGTCGTAGTCCTCCCACGACGAGCGCGGCAGCTTGAACATCCGGTCGCGCTCGGCCCACGAGACGGCCGGATCCGGGTTGGGGTCGAGGAAGATGTGGCGGTGGTCGAAGGCGGCCAAAAGCTTGGTCTGCTTGGACAGCAGCATGCCGTTGCCGAACACGTCGCCGGACATGTCGCCCACGCCCACGGCGGTGAAGGGCTCGGTCTGGATGTCCTTGCCCAGTTCGCGGAAGTGGCGCTTGACCGCTTCCCAGGCGCCGCGCGCGGTGATGCCCATGACCTTGTGGTCGTAGCCGACCGAACCGCCCGATGCGAAGGCGTCGCCCAGCCAGAAGCCATAGCTTTCGGCCACGCCGTTGGCGATGTCGGAGAAGGTCGCCGTGCCCTTGTCGGCGGCGACGACCAGATAGGGGTCCTGGGCGTCATGCGCGATGACCGACGGCGGCGGCACGACCTGGTTGTCGGCGTCGATATTGTCGGTCAGGTCGAGCAGGCCCGACAGGAAGGTCTTGTAAGCCCGGATCGCCTCAGCCTGGATCGCATCGCGATCGCCGCCGCGCGGCAGTTGCTTCGGATAGAAGCCGCCCTTGGAGCCGACCGGCACGATGACGGCGTTCTTGACCTGCTGCGCCTTCACCAGGCCCAACACCTCGGTGCGGAAGTCGTCGCGACGATCCGACCAACGCAGGCCGCCCCGGGCGACCGGGCCGAAGCGCAAGTGGACGCCCTCGACGTGCGGCGCCGAGACATAGATTTCGCGGTAGGGCTTGGGCGCGGGCAGGTCTTCCAGCTCGCGCGAGGCGATCTTGAAGCTGATATAGGGTTTAGGCTCACCATCGGCGCCCAGCTGATAGAAGTTGGTGCGCTGGATCGCGCCGACCAGGGCCGCCAGACGGCGAAGCACGCGGTCGGCGTCGAGGCTTTCCACGGCCTGCAACGCCTCGACGATATTGGCCTGCACGGCCTTCGCCTGCTCTTGACGGGTCTTGAGATCGACCTTGATGGCGGGGTCGAACTTGGTCTGGAAGAGATCCAGGATCAGACGCGCGACCATGGGATGATCGCGAAGCGCAGCTTCCTGGACCTGCTGACTGGGGTCCAATCCAGATTGCTGGCGATAGCGCGCAAGCGCGCGCAGCAACGCCGCCTCTCGCCACCCCACCGCCATTTCAAGCACGATACGGTTGAAGCCGTCGTTCTCGGTGACCCCGGTCCAAATGGCGATGAACGCTTCTTCAAAGACCTGGCGAACTTCGTCGAAGACAATGTGCTCGCCGGCAGGGTCGTCGAGAACGAACTCATGCACCCAGACCGAGTGAGGTCCGTCCTTTTCATGAACACTTAGGCGGAAGCCGTCTTCGATCAGCGCCTTGAGGCCCATACGTTCGAGGATCGGCAAGACCTCGGCCAGCGGCGCCGCAGCCCCTCGCAGATACAGCTTGAAGCGGAACGTGCGCGGCCCGTCCTCGAAGCGCCGGAACGCTCGCACGCGCGGCAAGGCGCCTTCGGTGAGGTTCTCAATGACGTCGATGTCGGCGAGCGCTTCGAGCGCGTCGTACTGGTCGCGGTAGCCAGGCGGGAACGCATAGCCATACTTGTCGAGCAAGGCGCGAACCCCGCCCGTTGGGGCGCCGCCGGCGCGGACGACGGCTTCAAATCGGTCTTCCCAAGTTAAAGCGGTGTCTGCGATCCGGGCCTCGACCTGCGAAAGGTCGGGATCGGGATGGTCTCCGGGGTTGATTTCGATAATGAAGTGAGCCCGCGCCAGAGGGGCGTCAGAAATCTCAGGGTAGTACTCAAGCACCTTGCCGTCATAGGCATCGGCGAGAATCGCGCCAGCCCGCGCGCACACCTCGGTATCGAAGCGCTCGCGGGGGATATAGACCAGAACTGACGCGAAACGATCAAACGGATCGAGGCGCGCGAATAGGCGCACCCGCGGGCGGTCGATGAGGTGCAAAACGCCAAGCGCCATCGACAGCAGCGTCTCTTCGCCGGTCTGGAACAGCTCATCGCGCGGCCAGGTCTCTAGAATGTTTCGCAGCCGCTTTTCGTTATGGCTGCCCGGCGCTTTGGCCGCCCGGCGCATGATCCGCGCCACGCGGTGACGGATCAGCGGAACTTCGACGGCTGGCGTCTCATAGGCCTCGGCCGTGAAAAGACCCACGAAGCGGACTTCGCCCGACGGCTTGCCGTCGTCGCCATATCGCCGCACGCCGACGTAGTCCATGAAGCCACGGCGGTGCACGCGCGATCGAAGGTTCGACTTGGCGACTACGACAGGCGCGCCTGTCTCGAGCTGCCGCTGCAGCTGCTTGGACAGGATCGCAGGCTCGTAGGCCCGGCGCAGGACCGAGCGGGAGGAGTCCCGAAGGACGCCCAAGCTCGCTTCGGCTTCGTACAGCGGCTCCTCGGCCGCATAGCCGCCATCACTGGACCGGGGATACTCGTATACGCGCACCCCGAGAAAGACGAAGTTGTCGTCCTCCAGCCATCGAAGGAAGGCGAGATCTTCCTGACGACCTTCTTCGCTGGTGATCCCAGGAGTCGCGGCCAACTCGGCGACGGCGCGATGCATCAGATCCCGCATCGCCTTGAAGTCGCCAACCGCGCGGCGGACGTCGAAAAGGGTTTCGCGGATTTGCTCCAGAAGGGACTCGACGCGATCCTCGCCGACAGGATCGAGGTGGACCTGGATGAACGAGCGCGCGATCCCGTCGATCTCGACCACGGGGTGAAACATCGCGCGAACGCGGAAACCGCTCTCGGTGATTTCGCCCATGACGCTGTCGACGAGGAAGGGGCGGTCTGGCTGAACGATCTCCAGCAGATCCCGTGCCGCCCCGGCTTCGCCCGCTGAGCGCAGCCGGACCGTTGGCTGATCGCCCTTGACGGTCAGGGCGAAGTCATAAAACTCAGCCAGTGAGGTGGCGGCGGCGGTGGCCGAAAGCACCGGAGCATCCTCGATCGCCCAGTCGGCGCCGACCTGAGCCAAAAAGTCGCGCTCTTCGATCGTGAGCTCTTGAACCGTCTTGCCGCGTGTCAGCGCGTAGGCGGCGGTCAAGCTGTTGCTAGGGTCAATCTTAACGCCGCTCATTCCGCTTCCTCGAATATTTTTCCGACCTAACTAGCGGACAAAGGTAAAAATTCAACGCTGATGCGGAAAGTGCGCCACTGTTTTCTAACGCATCATGCCCGTGAGACAGATCGAAGACGGACCTGAAGCCTAGTGCGCTCCGCCGTGAATGTCGTTAACGGAAGCGCCGCCGGCTGGGGGGAGCCGACGGCGCGGGCCCGCTGGGGGAAGCGCGGGCGTCCTCCGCAAAGATGGTCGGCGGCCATGCCGGCCGCCATCTGCGGTGTGTCCGGGTGGGGGCGCCGGACAGGTTAGAGATAGGCGCCGCGGAACGCTGTTTAAGGGGTGCGTTCATTTCTTTTGCTTAGCGGACGCTGGGGTCTCGGGGACACCTTGAGGATCACCGTCCTCGGACAGGAGGATCGCGATCCAGCGTGAGCCTTCGAACTGGGCGAGAATGACCATGGCCGCGACAGTGAGGGGTGTCGACAGGAACATCCCGGGCACACCCCACAAGGCGCCCCAGACCGCCAGCGACAGCAGAACCACCGTCGGGTCCATGTTCAGACTATCGCCCTGCATACGGGGAAGAATGACATTGCCCACGACGAAGAAGATTCCCTGAAGCGCGGCGAAGAGGATGACCGCCGGCCAGAGACTGTCGGGGAACTGGATCAGCGCGAAGATGGGCGGCATGAAGCAGCCGATCGCGCCGCCAAGGATCGGAATATAGGCCGCCAAGAAGATCAGGAACGCCCAGAAGAAGGCGTTATCCAAGCCCACCAGCATCATCATGACGAACGCCGAAACCGCGATCATCAATCCCGTGACCGTCTGGATCCAGAGGTACTGCTCGACGCCGTCGCGGATGCGCTGGAACATTTTCATGTTCGTCTCGCGCTCGGCGTGGTGCGGGAACAGGGCCACGATCTTGCGGGCGAAGCCGCGGCGCGAGGCCAGGATGAAGCCCAGATAGATCAGGACCAGGACGGCGCTGGTGGCGAAGCTGTTGAAGGACTGGGCCACATCGCCGAAGTAGCGCTGCGGGTTCAATTGCTTGACCAGGTCGCCGATGGTCGGGGCCACGGAGAGTTCGAGGCCTGGCGCCAAGCGCGCCAGCGTCGGCGCGAACTTGGCGATGATCGCGTTGAGGCTGTCGATGTACTGCGAGGAGTGATCGAAGAACTCCTTGCCATTGTCGACGACGATCCAGATCGAGACGCCAAACAGCAGGAGCAGAAGCACCACTGCGGTCGGCGACGCCAGCCGGCGGGGAAAGCGCGGCGTCCGTTCGGTGAGCACACGGGCGAAACTGTCGATCATCAAAGCCAGGAAAATCGCCAGCGCCAGGGGCGTCAGGATATCCTGCATCCACTTCAGGGTCGCGGCGCCCGCGATCACGGCGAGGAAGACCATGGCGTTGCGCGTCGTCACCGACGGCGGGGCGGGAGCCGGCATTTGTAAAATTTCTCCAGATACGCGGTCGAGAGTGCCCGCCCCGATTGGCGCGGCGCAAGGCCCCGTTTAGGGTCGAATGCGCATCGATGTTAAGGAGTTTGCCCATGCCGTTGTCCATCGGCGAGAACGAGATCCTGGTCGGACTTGGCGAAGGCCCGGTCACGCAGCGGCTCGATCGCTCGAACCGGCACGGCGTCGTCGCGGGCGCCACGGGCACGGGCAAGACCGTGACCTTGCAGGTGCTGGCGCAGGCGTTCTCGGAGGCGGGCGTTCCTGTGTTCGCAGCCGATGTGAAGGGTGATCTTTCGGGTGTCGCCATGCCGGGAACCCCCAACGAAAAGATGCTGGCCCGCGCTGCATCGATGGACTTCGTTCTCGCGCCAGCCGCGCCGCCGGTGATCTTCTGGGACCTGTTTGGCCAAAAGGGACACCCGATCCGCACGACCATCTCGGAAATGGGACCGCTCCTGCTGTCTCAACTGCTCGAGTTGAACGACGTGCAGGAAGGTGTGCTGACCATCGCGTTCCATGTCGCTGACAAGGACGGACTGCTGCTGCTGGATCTCAAGGATCTCCAGGCCGCGCTGAAGTATGTCGCCGACAACGCCGACGAGATCGGGACGCAGTATGGCAATGTCCCGCCGGCTACGATTGGCGCGATCCAGCGCAAGCTGCTGACGCTGCAGACCCAGGGCGCCGAGCACTTCTTCGGCGAGCCCGCGCTTGATCTGTCGGACTTAATGCGAACCGACGTGGCGGGGCGCGGCTATGTGAATCTGCTCGCCGCAGACCGCCTGATCCAGTCGCCCAAGCTCTACTCGACCTTCCTACTCTGGCTGCTTTCGGAGTTGTTCGAGGTCCTGCCCGAGGTCGGCGATCCGGAGAAGCCAAGGCTGGTGTTCTTCTTCGACGAAGCGCACCTGCTGTTCAACGACGCGCCCAAGCCGCTGCTGGAAAAGATCGAGCAGGTGGTGAGGCTGATCCGTTCGAAGGGTGTTGGGATCTATTTCGTCACCCAGAATCCAGCGGATATTCCCGACGCCGTGCTGGGTCAGCTGGGCGCACGCGTCCAACACGCCCTGCGCGCCTATACGCCCGCCGATCAGAAGGGCTTGAAGGCGGCGGCCCAGTCTTTCCGCGTCAATCCCGGTTTCGACACGGCTGAAACCATCCAGGCGCTGGGCGTGGGCGAAGCGCTCGTGTCCACGCTTGACGAGAAGGGCGCGCCCCGGATCGTCCAGAAAACGCTGATCCGCCCGCCAGCCTCTCGTCTTGGCCCGCTCACGCCCCAGGAGCGCGCGGCGCTGCAGGCTCAAAGCCCGGTGGCGGGGGTCTATGACACCGCCGAAGACCGCGACTCCGCCTATGAAATTCTGCAAGGGCGCGCCGCCCAGGCGCAGCGCCAGGCCGCAGCCGATCGTGAAGAGGCCGAAGCCGATCAGCGCGCCGCCGCCGAGGCCAAGGTGCGGGAGCGGGAGGTCGCCCGCGAAGCGCGCGAGAGCCGCCCTCGCGCCTCGGGCCGCCAGACCATGGTCGAGGCCTTCGCGGTCACCCTGGTTCGCACGGTCGCCTCGCAGGCGGGGCGCGAGCTGATGCGCGGGCTTCTGGGCGGCCTCAGCGGCGGTGTGAGCCGTCGCCGTCGTCGCTGATCGGACGGTCTAAGCATCTGATTTAAAGCCTCTTTATCGCGTCGAAACGATTCCGTTTCGACGCGCGAGGCCCTAGGCCGAGCGCTTGATTTTACGTTTCGGAGTGATCTCGACCGGCGGGTTCGTCATGGTCCATGCCGTCAAGGAGTCGACGGGCGACGGCCGCCCGATCGCATAGCCTTGCAGCTCAGCGCAGTCCTCTCCTTTCAGGAACAGAATCTGTTCCTCGGTCTCGACGCCCTCGGCGACAACCGGGATCTCAAGACTGCGGCCCAAGCCCAGCACTGCGCGAACAATGGCGGTGGCGCGGTCATGGCGATGGATGTTCTCGACGAAACTCTTGTCGATCTTGATCTTGTCGAACGGGAACGACTGTAGCGTCGACAGCGACGAGAAGCCGGTGCCGAAGTCGTCCATCGCGATCCGCACACCGAGCGCTTTCAAACGACGCAGATTGTCCAACGCGCGCTGATAGTCCTTGAAGAGCGCGGTTTCGGTGATCTCCAGCTCCAGGCGCGCGGGCGACAGACCTGTGGTGATCAGCACCTCGTGCACCAGACTGGGCAGGGCGGGATTGTGCAGTTGGATCGGCGAGAGATTGACGGCAATGCGCAGCGGCTTCTCCCAGGCCGCCGCGTCGGCGCAGGCGCGACGCAGGACCCAGTCGCCCAGCGCCTCGATCAGGCCGTTCTCCTCAGCCACCGGGATGAAGTCCAGCGGGGGGATCATGCCGCGCGTCGGATGGCGCCATCGGACGAGCGCCTCGAAGCCGCACACCTCGCCGTCGGCGGCCCTAGCCAGGGGTTGATAGTGGACGACCAGTTCGTTGTCGGCGATGCCCTGGCGAAGATCGCGCGCCAGATTGCGGCGCTCGCGGATGGAGTCGTCCATCTCCCGCTTGAAGAAGCGGTAGACGCCCCGGCCGCTTTCCTTAGCGCGGTAGAGGGCCATGTCCGCGTTGGCCATCAGGGCCTCGGTGGTCCTGGCGTCGTCGGGATACAGGCTGACGCCGAGGCTCGACCCCAAGGACAGTTCCTGGCCGTCGAAAGCGACAGGCGCTGCGAGCGTCTCGATCAATCGACCCGCGAGCTCGGCGGCGGCGGTCGGCTGATCGCCGCCAGCGATCTGGACAACAATGAACTCATCGCCACCAAGACGGGCGGCGAAGGACGGCGCATGGACGGCCGATTGCAGTCGACGCGCCGTTTCGACCAGCAAGGCGTCACCCGCCAAATGGCCGTGCTGGTCGTTCGCCTCCTTGAAGTGGTCCAAGTCGACGCAAATGACCGCCAAGCTTTCACCGGAGGCCTCGACCCGATCGATAGCGGCGGCCAGGCGCGTCTGTAGCGAGTTTCGGTTGGGCAGGCCGGTGAGGCCATCATGCTCGGCCAGGTAACGGATCTTCTCCTCGGCGGCGCGACGTTCGCGCAGATCGCGCACGGCCAGCACCGTGAGACCCAAGGTCTCGGCCCGAGCGCCGTCGTCCATAAGGCGCGAGAAGACTTCGACCGGGATTTCGCGTCCGCCGACCACGGGTCGCAGGTGGCCCTCGCGCCGCACGTCATCGCGATTGGGGCCCGCTTCGTCGAACGTCAGCATTTCGCCAAAGAGGGGGCGTCCGACCAGCTCCGCCAGCGGCGCGCCGGCCAGTTCGCAGAAGGCGGCGTTGGCGTCGTTGATGCGACCCGATTGGACGACCACGAGGCCTTCATAGGCGGCGTTGGCGAGACGCCGAATCCGTTCGAGCGCCGAACGCGAGGTCTGGGATTCGATCGCGACAGCGCCAAGGCCGCCCAGGATGATCATGCTGGTGATCGAGCCCACGGCCAGGGTCAACATCCCGCCGGACAGCAGCTGATCAGGGACCACCACTGCGCCGTCGGGCAGGATCGTGATCGCCGACATGCCGGTGAAGTGCAGGAGGACGATACCGAGGCACAGCAAGCCGCCGCCAATCGCCTGTCGGCGAATCGTCCGCGCCGTTCCCGCCAGGACCAGGGCGGCGGTGGCGCCGCAGACGCCAAGAATCGCGGAAAGCCCAACAGTCGCATGTTCCCAGACCAGCTGGCCCTGGGTCACGAAAGCCGACATGCCCATGTAGTGCATGGCGGCTACGCCAAGACCGATCAGCACCCCCCCCGCGAAATCGTTCGTGGTGCTGCGTTGCGCCGAGGCCACCGCGAAGCCGCTGGCCATGAAGAGCGCCGCGATCATCAGCGACATCAGAGTGCCGGTCGGGCTGTAGCCCGTCTTGAGCCCCGGCGTGAAAGCAACCATCGCGATGAAGTGGGTCGCCCAGACGCTGGACCCCGCGACAAGGCCGGTCAACAGCAGCCATGCGGCCCGGACCACGCCGCGCGCGCCGCGCATCCGCGAGTAGAGACGAAACGTCGTGAAGCAACCCGCTAGGCAAACGACGCCAGCGACGATCACAAGTCGCAGGTCATGCTGCGTCGTCAGGCAGGTCAGAAACTTGAACACGCAACGCCCCCAAGGGTCACTCACTTTTAGGGTTACCGGAAGAGTTGCGAATAAACCCTTTCTGAGTTTCCCAGCGTGGCGCTCAACATTCGCGTTCGGAGCGGCTGCGGTGCCATCGCCAGGCGTTGTCGAGAATGGTGTCGAGGTCTCGCGAGGGCTTCCATCCCAGCTGTGTCCTCGCCTTGGCGTGGTCGCCGACCAGGACGGGGGCGTCTCCCGGCCGTCGCGGCGCGACCTCGAAAGGCAGGGTGCGACCGATCGCCCTTCCCACGCCATCGACCAGCTCACGGACCGTCGTCCCCGTCCCGGTTCCGAGATTGTAGCTCTCCGACGATCCCCCCGCGAGAAGGCGCTCGAGGGCCGCGACGTGAGCGTCCGCCAAGTCGAGGACATGGACATAGTCGCGCACCGCGGTGCCATCGCGCGTGTCGTAGTCGTCGCCAAAGATCGTGAAATGCCGCCTCTGGCCCAGCGCCACCTGGATCGCCAGTGGAATGGCGTGGGTTTCAGGCTCGTGCCATTCGCCGATGCGGCCTTGTGGATCGGCGCCGGCGGCGTTGAAATACCGCATCACCGCGCTTCTGAAGCCGACATATCGATCGTAGTCGGCCAGGGCCTGCTCGACCATAAGCTTGCTGCGGCCATAGGGATTGAGCGGCGCCTGAGGGTGCGCCTCGTTCATCGGCAGATGGACTGGATCGCCGAAGGTCGCGCAGGTCGACGAGAACACCAGGGCGTTTACGCCAGCGCGCCGGGCCGCCTCGATCAGCGTGATCGCGCCTCCGACATTGTTGTCGAAGAACGCGCCAGGATTCTTGACGGACTCGCCGACCTCTATGCGGGCGGCGAAGTGCAGGACGGCCGCCGGCGCATGGGCGGCGAACACGGCGTCCAAACGCGCGGCGTCACGGATATCGCCCACCTCCAGAGGACCCCACTGGACATGCTCGCGATGGCCGTTCGACAGGTCGTCAAACACGACAGGGCGAAAGCCGGCCTCGGCCAAGGCCAGACAGCAGTGCGAGCCGACATAGCCAGCGCCGCCAGTCACCAGAACGGTCTGCATCAAGGTCCCTCAGAGCCACACGCCATCGCTAGAGCCTCGCGCGACAAAACGGAATCGTTTTGACGCGATAACGAGGCTCTAAATCAGAGACTTAGAGCGTGACCCCCGCCGAAACCGGTTCCCACTTTCGGCGTCACGCTCTAGCGGCTTTGACGGGCGGGCGGAAGGACGCTCCGCGTTTTCGCCGCGACGACCCCTACGCCAGCGGCGCCGGCTTCAGGGCGACTTTTTCGCCGCGAGCTTGGCGAGTTGGTGCTCGCGCCAGGAGATGAATAGCGTGGAGCCCACTACGATCACCGCGCCGACCACCGTCGCAGTGTGCGGGACCTCATTGAACAGCAAAAGGCCAACGATCACCGCGAACACCAGTCGCGTATAGTCGATCGGCGCCATGACGGCCGCTTCCCCAGCCTCCATTCCCTTGATGTAGGCCCCTTGGGTCAATGTGCCGATGACGCCCATGGCGGCCAGCAGCCCAAGGTCGGGCCAGGTCGGCCAGCGCCACACAAAAAGGGCGGGGGGTATAGAGAAAGCCAGACCCAGGACCGCAGCATAAACCAACAGCACGAACGGACTGTGGTCTCGGGTCATGACCTTCATTCCGGTGATCGTCAGGGCGAACAGAAACGCCGCGCCCAAGGCGCAGAGTTGCGGCCAGCCAAGCCAAGCTTCGACCCCTCCGGCTCCAGGCCGCAACATGATCAGCACGCCAACAAAGCCCACAAGCGCCGCGCCGATCCGCCGTGGCCCGATCGGCTCGCGCAGCACAAGACCCGCCAGAGGCACCAGCCAGAGCGTCCGCGTGAAGGACAAGGCGTTGGCGTCCGCGAGCGGAAGCTTCTGATAGGCGTAGAAACTCATGATCAACGCCAGGACGCCGGCGCTGGATCGAAAGATCACGATGCCGGGGCGCGTCGTGCGGAACGCGCCGCGCCAGTCGCGTGCGATCAGCGGCAGCAGGACGAGGACGCCCGCCAGTTGCCGGTAGAAGGTTTGCAGGGCCGCCGGATAGTCCGAGCCCAGGAACTTGATCAGGGTCGTCATCACCGTGAAGCCGACCGCAGAGGCCAGCATCCACAGCGCGCCGCGCAGATTGGGACTGAGCGTCACCCGCTGGCGCCAGCCGTCAGCAACTTGGCCCGCATCTGCTCGGCCTGCTCAGGCGTGATGCCCATGGCCGCCAGGATCGGTGACGGCGTGTTGACGTCCCAGGCGCTGCGTGGGCCGACAGTGATGCCGCCATCGACCACGATGTGCGTGCCGGTCACGAACCGCGAGTCGTCGCTGGCGAGATAGAGCGCCGCGGCGGCGATGTCCTCGGGCAGGCCCGACTTGGGGATCGGCTGGATCTTCGGGCCGATCGAGGCGATCTGGGCGGCCATCTGGTCGGCGACTTCGCGCGGCAGGCCCATCGAGGCGCCGAAGATCGAGGTGGCGATCAGGCCCGGGCAGATCGCGTTGACCCGGATCTTCTGCGGCGACAGTTCGGCGGCGGCGCAACGGCTCATGTGAATCACGGCCGCCTTGGCCGAGGAATAGGCCAGGGGGCCAAAGCCCGCCTGCAGACCGGCGATCGAAGCGGTGTTGATGATCGAGCCGCCGCCGCGCTTTTGCATCAGCGGCAGCGCGTGAGTCATGCCCATGGCCGGACCGCGCACCAAGAGGGCGAAGGTCTTGTCCCAGGCCTCGGCGCTCAGTTCGGCCACGCCCGCCGGCGTGCCGCCGTGACCGGCGTTGTTGAACAGGATGTCCAGGCCGCCGAAGCTGCTCTCGGCCAGGGCCATGGTCTTGGCCAGATCGTCATCCGAGGTGACGTCGCAGCGCGAGAAGCGGACCTGGTCGGGGAAGCGCTGCTCCAGCATGCGCCCCTTCTCGTCCTGCAGGTCGGCGGCGACGACGCAGGCGCCCTCGGCGACGAACAGTTCGACCGTTCCCAGCCCGATGCCCGAGCAGCCCCCGGTGATGACGGCGACCTTGCCGTCCAGACGTCCGACCATGGTGAAGTTCCTCCGCGCCCCGACCTCACGCGGGTCAGTGATCAATGATCATACTCGCGGAGCGCGCCGGGATTGGCTAGGGGGCTTTATGGCTCTCGCTCAGCTTTTGAGCGCTTGCGGCGCGTGGCGTCGAACGGCCGGTTCCAAGCGCCGTCCCAGGTGAGTGACGGCCAGCCAGAGCAGGCAAGGCGTCAGCAGCACCGCCCAGGCCAGGCCCAAAGCCACGAGGCCCAAGGCGGCGACGCCCCTATGGGCCAGGCTGGAGCGCTCCTTGGCCTCCAAGGTCATCACACGGATATCCAGGCCCATCAGACTTCAAGCCCCCTGAAGTTCAACAGCATGACGTTCCCGCCGCGAACGGCGCCCACTGGAGCGGTCATGTTAACGCGCCGCTTCGTTGCGAGCGCGGATCTGCTCCCAGCGCGCGTTTTCCGCCGCGCGGGACTCGCTGGTGTCGACACGCCGGGACAGCGCCCGGGCCACGTCGCCGACGGCCGGGCCGATCAGCGACCAGGGCTCTATGCAATAGCGGGAGAACAGGCGTTGGGGATCCGACATCAGGCGGAACAGCCATTCCATGCCCAGCGGGCCCATCCAGCGCGGGGCGGCCTTCTGAACGCCGGCCTCGTAGTCAAAGGCGCCGCCCACGGTGAAGCTCGCCGCCGGGCCGTAGGCCTTGTGGTTCTCCAGCGTCCAGATCTCCTGGCGCGGCATGCCCATGCCCACCAGCACGATGTCCGGGGCGTAGTCGCGGATCTTGGCCACGACCGCCTCGTTCTCGGCCGAGCCCGGGGTCACGTCGAAATAGCCGTGATGGGTCTCGATACGGGCGTTCGGCCAGTCCTGGCGGATGCGCTCGACCGCCTTTTCGCCCACGCCTGGCGCGCCGCCGACGAAGAAGACCTTCCAGGCCTTCTCGCTGGCCAGGGCCCAGAAATCGTCGCGCCAGTCCAGATAGGTGCAGCGATGGAAGCGGCGGCTGGCGCGGCCGACCAGGCGCGCCCAGAAGATCAGCGGCACCGAGTCGACCTCGACCAGGTCGGCGGCCTTGTAGAACTCGCCGATCTGATGGTTCTTGCCGATCAGGTACAGGCTGTGGAGGTTGTGGTTGGCGACAATGGCGCTTTGCCGCGCCTCCAGCTTGCCGGTGACGAAGTGGAAGACCTCCTCGGGGCGCACCAGATCCATGGTCCCGCCCAGCACGCGCACGCGCTCCTCGGGACGCCGCGACAGCCGGTAAGGGCGGCGCGGTGCGGCCGGCGCGGCCTCGTTGAGGCCGCTCTGCTCCTGGGGAACGAACATCTCCGCAGAGTCTCCTAGTCTTGGAGACATTCTGCGGAGATATCCTGTTTCCTTCGCTAAAAAGGATACTTAGCGGGATTTAACCACGTCCGGGACGCCCCCCTCAGTCGACGGTGATGACCACCTTGCCCATCGCCTTGCGGCTGGAAAGGTGCGCGATCGCCTCGCCGGCGCGGGCCAGCGGGAAGCGCTCGGAGACGTACGGCCGGATCTTGCCGGCGGCGTAGAGGTCCATCAGTTCCTTCAGGTTCTGGGCATGGCCCTTGGGGTCGCGCGCCACCGCCGCGCCCCAGAACACGCCGACGATGTCGCACGACTTCAGCAGCGTCAGGTTCAGCGGAATCTTCGGGATGCCCGACGGGAAGCCGATGACCAGGAAGCGGCCGTTCCAGCCGGCCGCGCGGATCGTGGCCTCCGAATAGTCGCCGCCGACCGCGTCATAGGCCACGTCCCAGCCGTCCGAGCCGCACGCGCCCTTGATCAGGTTGGCCAGCTCCTTCTGGCCGTCCTTGTCGAACGGGCCGCGCGGATAGACGACGCCGCTGTCGGCGCCGTGCTTGATCGCCAGATCGATCTTCTCCTGGCTCGAGGCTGCGGCGATCACCTTGGCGCCCATGGCCTTGCCCAGCTCGACGGCGGCCAAGCCGACGCCCCCGGCCGCGCCCAGCACCAGCAGGGTCTCGCCGGCCTTCAGCACGCCGCGATCCTTCAGGGCGTAGTACGAGGTGCCGTAGGTCAGGACGAAGGCGGCGGCCTCGTCGAAGGGCATGTTGTCGGGAATGGGCGTACAGCGGCCCTCTTCCAGGGCCAGCTTCTCAGCGTAGCCGCCCCAGCCGGTCGAGGCCAGCACGCGGTCGCCGACCTTGAAGCGGGTCACGCCCTCGCCGACCGCCGAGATCACGCCCGACACCTCGCCGCCCGGCGCGAACGGACGGGTCGGCTTGAACTGGTACTTGTCCTCGATGATCAGGACGTCGGGATAGTTCACCCCGCAGGCCTTCACATCGATCAGCACCTGACCCGGGCCGGCGACGGGGTCGGGCAGTTCCTCCAGCACCAGGGTCTCGGGACCGCCGACTTCCTTGCTGAGCACCGCCTTCATGATCGCCTCTCCCACGTTTCTTGGCTAAGAGGCCGGACGCTAGCGCGGGACGCCGAGCCAAGGAAGCAGAATGTCAAACAAACGTTTTAGCCTCGCCCTGCACGGCGGCGCCGGGGCCAAGCGCGGCCACGACTACGGCGTCGAGATCGCCCACATGCGCGGCCTCGTCGAAGCCGCCCGCGATCGCCTGGCCGCCGGCGCCAGCGCGCTCGACGTCGCGGTCGAGACCGTGGTCGACCTCGAGGCCAGCGGCCTCTACATCGCCGGCAAGGGCGCCTCGCCCAACGCCCACGGCGAATACGAGCTGGACGCCAGCCTGATGGACGGCGCCACCCTGCGCGCCGGCTCGGTCGCCGCCCTGCAAGGCTTCAAGAGCCCGATCCTGGCCGCGCGGGCGGTGATGGGGCACACCCCGCACGTCATGCTGGCCGGCCAGGGGGCCATAGACTTCGCCCGCGAGCAGGGGCTGGAGACGGTCGAGGATCCGGAGGCCTGGTTCACCTGCGCTGGCGCCTTCGAGGACAACCATCCGCCGGAGGCGGTGCCGACCGGCACCGTCGGCTGCGTGGTCCGCGACGCCGAGGGGCGCCTGGCCGCCGCCACCTCCACCGCCGGGGTGTTCGGCAAGCGGCCCGGCCGGGTGGGTGACAGCCCCATCATCGGCGCCGGGGCCTGGGCCGACGGCCACGCCGCCGTCTCGTGCACGGGCCAGGGCGAGTACTTCATCCGCGCCGCCGTCGCCGCCCAGATCGCCCATCGCGTCCGCTTCGGCGGCCAGGCGCTGGACGCCGCCGCCCAGGCCGCCATAGACAGCGTGGCTGAGCTCGGCGGTCACGGCGGACTGATCGCGGTGGATCGCGACGGCAATATCGCCATGCCCTTCGTCTCCAGCGGCCTCAAACGCGCCGCCCTGCTGCCGGACGGGACCATCGTCAGCGCAGCGTTCTGAGCCCGAAATCTTCCCTTCCCCTTGATGGGGAAGGGCCGGGGGTGGGGTGACCTGGTGAGCCGGCGGCTTTGCCGGGCGTCTGACGCCGAAATCACCCCCCCTAAACCCTCCCCATCGAGGGGTGGGGCGCGTTTCATCGCCCTCATGCGGTCCCCCACTGAAGGTCTGGAAAGGGACGCGGAGCGCCGGACGTCCCAGCGGTCGATGAGGACGAGCCAATCCAGGCTAAGACACATCCCTTCGCCCTCAACCACGCCGACGGCGGGCGGGTGAGCCCAGCAAGCTCAGCCCCGGACCGTTCGAGTATCCCCCAGCCCTTCGAATCCCCTCTCACAGAGGTGTTCAGAGACATCCGTGACCCGTTTTCCGATCTCGAAGGGAGGTCGGAGATGCCGTTCACGGATTCCCTGGGCTGAACACCATGGGGAGAAGGACTCTCGTGTCGCGAACACCCAAGGCCCCACTTGCTCGCGCTGGATGAATTCGCGCGACCTGCGACACCATGTCCTTGAAAGTGAACGCCGCCTGAAGCCGGGATTAAGGGTATCCCCATGTTTCGGAGTCTAGGCTGGAACCATCAGAACCAAGATTAGTCCTCAAGGTTTCGTCACATGGCTTCGTTCACCCTGCGTCCGACCGATCGCGAAGAATTCGACTCCCTGCTCGGCGGCATTGTCCAGCAATTCCCCGACGCCCAGGTCGAGGCTGCGCACAATGACACCTGGAACTCCTTTCGTGTCGACGTGTCGTGCGCCGATCCTGCCGCCGGCCCGCTGATCGCCTGGCTGCTCGACTCTCACGCCGGCTGCCCGCGCACCTGATCCGTCGCGGCGCAGGATCCTAAGGGTCAGTCTACTGGCTGACCCAGACGATCCGCGCGATCCAGGCCACCTCCTCGCGTGAGAGCAGGCGCTCGCCGCCCGCGCGATCCAGCGCCAAGAGCTCGATGCTCCGCGCGGTGACCCGGCCCAGCTCCCGCACCAGAACCTCGCCGCCGTGGGTGCGCGCCACGACGCGGTCGCCCTTGCGCGGCTCCAAGGTCGGCGAGACCAGCAGCCGGTCGCCATCGCGATAAACGGGCGCGAGCTCATCGCCCGTCACCTCCAGGGCGAACAGGCCTGCGTCCAGTTCCGGCGCCAGCGCCTCGTCCCAGCCGCTCCCGATGGGCATGCCCGCCTCATCGAAGAAGCCCTTCTGGCCCGCCTGCGCGAGGTCGATCAGCGGCGCGCCCTTTCGGCCGGGCGTTCGGACCGGCGCACGCTCGGTCAAGGCGGCGAACTCCGAGAAGTTGACGCCGGTCGCCTCGAGCAGTTTCGACAGGCTTTCGGTCGACGGCCAGCGCGCATGACCAGTCTCGGCCGAGCCGCGCTTGGAGCGATTGAAGCTGGTGGGGTCCAAGCCCGCCATCTTGGCCATGGCCGACGGCGTCATGTCAAAGCGCTCGGCCAGGGCGTCGATCGCGCGCCAGATTTCGCCGTGAGACAGGGTCGCCATCGGCTCCTCCTCCAATCGGCCTTCCCGGAGAAAATACGCCCGCGGGGCTAGGAAAGTAAACCTATCGCCTGCGCGCAAATTGACGTTTACGTAAGCGTTGACGACGTCACGAGATCGGGTTTAGGGTGATCAACGATAACAAAGCGGCCCGGCCGCAGTAGCCAGGCCCTCTTCCTTGGGAGGTTTCCATCCATGGCCGACCTGCGACGCCCCGAGCGGACCTTCACGATCCGCCAGCTGTGCAACGAATTCAAAGCCACGCCCCGCGCCCTGCGCTTCTACGAGGACAAGGGGCTTCTGAACCCCGCCCGTGAAGGCCTGAACCGCGTCTATTCCCACAAGGACCGCGTCCGCCTGCAGTTGATCCTGCGCGGCAAGCGCGTGGGCCTGTCGCTGACCGAGATCCGCGAGCTCCTCGACCTCTATGACGAGAACGACGAGGGCGCGGCGCAGATGGCCCGCTCGCTGAAGAAGTTCCGCGAACGCGCCACCGCGCTGGAGCAACAGCGCGACGACATCGACAACGCCCTGATCGAGCTGCGCGAGGCGTGCAACCGCCTCGAACGCCGGCTCACCGAGATCCGCCCCGACCTGCTGCCCCGCGCGGCCGACTACGAGCAGGTGCTGCGCGCCCGCCTCGACGGCCACGCCGAAGCGATGCTGGGCAAGTAGGGCCGTTTCGCGCCGCCGACGCCGCCACCAAGGCGCGCGCGGCGGCCGCCCGTCTTTCTTCCTCCCGATCCTAGCCAGGACCGTTCCATGACCTATCAGCCGCCCGTTCGCGATCACGCCTTCATCCTGCGCGACGTGCTCAATATCGACCAACACGGCGCCCTGCCCGGCTTCTCGGACGCGCCGTTCGACGTGGTCGAGCAGATCCTCGAGGCCGCCGCCCAGTTCACGGGCGAGGTGCTGGCGCCGCTGAACACGGTCGGCGACAAGACGGGCTGCAAGCTGGATCCGGTCACCAACACCGTCACCACCCCGCCCGGCTTCAAGGACGCCTACAAGCAGATGTGCGAGGGCGGCTGGACCGCGATCGGCTCTGACCCCGCCTATGGCGGCCAGGGCCTGCCGCACGTCGTGAACCTGGCCTTCAGCGAGATGTCGAGCTCGGCCAACATGGCCTTCTCGATGTATCCGGGCCTGGCGCACGGCGCCTATTCGGCCATCCACACCGGCGGCTCCGACGAGCAGAAGCAGACCTATCTGCCCAAGATGGTGTCCGGCGAATGGACCGGCACCATGAACCTGACCGAGCCGCACTGCGGCACGGACCTTGGCCTCTTGCGCACCAAGGCGGTTCCGCAGGCCGACGGCAGCTACAAGATCACCGGCCAGAAGATCTGGATCTCGGCCGGCGAGCACGACATGGCCGACAACATCGTCCACTTGGTGCTGGCTCGCATCGAGGGCGCTCCGGCCGGCGTGAAGGGCATCAGCCTGTTCATCGTGCCGAAGTTCATCCCCAACGCCGACGGATCGGTGGGCCCCCGCAACGAGGGCGCCAAGTGCGTGGGCCTCGAAGAGAAGATGGGCATCCACGGCAACGCCACCTGCGTGATGCAGTATGACGACGCTGTCGGCTACCTGATCGGCGAAGAGAATTCGGGCCTCAAGATCATGTTCGTCATGATGAACGAGGCGCGCCTGGGCGTGGGCATGCAGGGCGTGGCCCAGGGCGAAGCGGCCTATCAGGCCGCCGTCGCCTTCGCCAAGGACCGCCTGCAAGGCCGCAGGGCCGCTCGCTGACGGGCCCCAAGAACGCCGAAGGCCCCGCCGATCCGATCATCGTCCACCCGGACGTGCGTCGCATGCTGCTGGAGAGCAAAGCCCTGATCGAAGGCGGCCGCGCCTTCCTGTTCTGGACCGCCCTGCACGGCGACCTGTCGCACGTTCACCCCGACCCGGCGGTGCGCGAGAAGTCTTCCGACTACATGGGCCTGATGACGCCGGTGCTGAAAGGCTACCTGACCGACAAGGGCTTCCAGGTCTGCTCGAATGCGGTCCAGGTGCACGGCGGTAGCGGCTTCACCGAACACTTCCCGGTCAGTCAGTTCATGCGCGACTGCCGCATCGCCCTGATCTACGAGGGCACCAACGGTGTGCAGGCCCTAGACCTGGTCGGCCGCAAGCTGGCGGCCAAGGGCGGCCGCGCGGTGATGACCTTCTTCCAGGAAATCGACCAGTTCATCGGCGAGAACGACACCGACGAGGCCCTGAAGCCCTTCATCGAAGCCCTGGGCGGCGTAAAGGCTCAACTGCAGGACGGCACGATGTGGCTGATGCAGAACGGCCTGCAGAACCCCGACAACGCCGGCGCGGCCTCGACCGACTACATGCACCTGTTTGGTCTGACGGGCCTGGCCTACATGTGGGCGCTGATGGCCAAGGCCGCCAACGCCAAGATCGCGGCCGGCTCGTCCGACCCGTTCTACACGACCAAGCTGACGACCGGTCGCTATTTCATCGAACGCATCTTGCCTGACGCTGCGTCGCATCTGGCCAAGCTGAAGACCGGTTCGGCGACCCTGATGGCGCTGCCTGCGGAGGCTTTCTGATCATGAGCGTGCTCAACGTTGAAAAGCCGGCCTTCATGGCCGAGGAAGACATCGCGATCTTCGAGGACGCGGTCGGCAAATTCTTCGACGAGCACGCCTCTGAGGCGACCGTGGCGACGTGGCGAAAGAACCACTGCGTCGACCGCGACATGTGGACCAAGGCGGGAGAGGCGGGCTTGCTCGGCCTCTCCACGCCTGAGCAGTACGGCGGGGCCGGCGGCGACTATCGCCACGAGGTCGTGCTGATGGAGCAGCTGGGCAAGAAGGGCGTCGATGGTTTCGGCGCCAGCCTGCACAACGCCATCGTCATGCCGTACATCGTCCACTACGGCACCGAGGAGCAGAAGCAGCGCTGGCTGCCGCGCATGGCTACGGGCGAGCTCGTCTCGGCTATCGCCATGACCGAGCCGGGCGCCGGCTCCGACCTGCAAGGCATCAAGACCACCGCCAAGAAGGTCGGCAACCAGTACGTCATCAACGGCTCCAAGACCTTCATCACCAACGGCCAGACGGCGAACCTGATCTGCGTGGTCACCAAGACCGACCCGTCCGGCGGCGCGCGCGGCACCTCGCTGATCTTCGTCGAGACCGACGGCGCCGAGGGCTTCGAGCGCGGCCGCAACCTCGACAAGCTGGGCCAGGAGGCCCAGGACACCTCGGAACTGTTCTTCAACGACGTGAAGGTCCCGACCGAGAATCTGCTCGGAACCGACGAGGGCCAGGGCTTCTTCCAGCTGATGAGCCAGCTGCCACAGGAGCGCCTGAACATCGCCGTCCAGGGCATGGCCACGATCGAGCGGGCGCTGGAGCTGACCATCGCCTACGTCAAGGACCGCAAGGCCTTCGGCAAGGCGATCATCGACTTCCAGAACACCCAGTTCGTCCTGGCCGAGTGCAAGACCGAGGCGACCGTCGCCAAGGTCTTCGTCAACCACTGCATCGGCCAGCATCTGGAAGGCAAGCTCGATGCGGCCACCGCCTCGATGGCCAAGTACTGGGTCAGCGACCTGGAGAATAAGATCGTCGACCGCTGCTTGCAGCTGTTCGGCGGCTACGGTTTCATGAACGAGTACCCGATCGCGCGTATGTACAAGGACAGCCGCATCCAGCGCATTTACGGCGGCACGAACGAGATCATGAAACTCCTGATCGCGAGGACGCTATGATCGTATCGCTGCTGGCCGGCCTGCTGGCCGGCTCGGCTGCGGCTGAGCAGGCGGCTAAGGACGCCCGCTCGGCCGTGGTCTGCGTGCGCGCCGTACAAGGCCCCCGCCCGCTCAACTTCTCCGGCGAGCTGGTCGGCAAGCGACCGCAGCCCGGCGCGTTCAAGCTGCCGCTGCAGCCGGCCGGCAAAGATATCTGCCAAACGCTGCTGCGCTCCAAAGTCGCCGAATGGAAGCTGGAGGTCAGGACCCCGGGCTTCACCGCGTGCGAGCTGCCGCCGCCGGAGTTCGGCTCGCGCCTCTACTACCGCGCCAAGGTCACGGCGCGGGGCCTCAAGTGCGAGCCGATCGGCAAGTACCCGATCGGCAACTGGAAACCTTAGGCGCGCCCGGGTCCCGGGCCGCCTGACAACGACACGAACACCACTTCGCAGGAAGGAGCCATTCCATGGCTGACGCTTACATCTTCGACGCCGTGCGCACGCCGCGCGGCAAGGGCAAGAAGGACGGCTCGCTGCACGAGACCACCGCCCTGTCGCTGGCCACCCAGGTGCTGGAAGCCCTGCGCGACCGCAACGGCCTGGACACCAGCAAGGTCGACGACGTCGTCCTGGGCTGCGTCTCGCCGGTCGGCGAGCAAGGCAGCGACATCGCCCGCACCGCCGTCCTCACCGCCGACTACGCCGAAAGCGTCGCCGGCGTGCAGATCAACCGTTTCTGCGCCTCGGGCCTGGAAGCGGTGAACATGGCTGCGGCCAAGGTCGCCTCGGGCGAAGCGGGCCTCGCCATCGGCGGCGGCGTCGAGAGCATGAGCCGCGTGCCGATGGGTTCGGACGGCGGCGCCTGGGCGGTCGATCCGGCCGTGGCGATCCCGATGTACTTCGTGCCGCAGGGCGTTTCGGCCGACCTGATCGCCACCAAGTACGGCATGAGCCGCGACGACGTCGACAGCTATGCCGTCGAGTCGCAGAGGCGCGCCAAGGCGGCCTGGGACGCCGGCTACTTCAAGAAGTCGATCGTGCCGGTGCGCGACCAGAACGGCATCGAGCTGCTGGCCCATGACGAGTTCCTGCGTCCCACCACGACCATGCAGACGCTGGCGGCGCTGGAGCCCAGCTTCAAGATGCAGGGCGAGATGATGCCCGGCTTCAACGCGGTGGCGCAGCAGCGCTACCCCGAGGTCGAGAAGATCCATCACGTGCACCATGCCGGCAACTCTTCGGGCATCGTCGACGGCGCCGCCGCGATCCTGGTGGGTTCCAAGGAGTTCGGCGAGAAGGCGGGGCTCAAGCCGCGCGCCCGCATCCGCTCCTTCGCCTCGATCGGCTCGGAGCCGGCGATCATGCTGACCGGCCCGGCGCCGGCCTCGGAGAAGGCGCTGAAGCGCGCCGGCATGTCGGTGGGCGACATCGACCTGTTCGAACTGAACGAGGCCTTCGCCGCCGTCGTGCTGCGCTACATGCAGATCCTCAAGATGCCGCATGACAAGATCAACGTGAACGGCGGCGCGATCGCCATGGGCCATCCGCTGGGCGCCACCGGGGCGATGATCCTGGGCACGCTGCTCGACGAGCTCGAGCGCCGCAACCTCTCGACCGGCCTCGCCACGCTCTGCGTCGGCGGCGGCATGGGCACCGCCACCATCATCGAGCGCGTCTGAGGGTTTTTGTCATCCTGAGGCGTAGCCGAAGGATCTAACGCCAATGCCAGTGGAGTCCTTTGGAGCGAGGCAAGGTCCTTCGCTTTGCTCAGGACGACCAAGGCTCCAAGCTATGGAGAACGACAAATGATCAACTACAACGTCGACAGCGACGGCATCGCGACCATCACCTGGGACATGCCGAACCGCGCGATGAACGTGCTGAACGAAGCCTCGATGACGGCCTATGCCGGCGCGCTCGAGACCGCCCTGAAGGACGAGAAGGTCAAGGGCATCATCATCACGTCGGGCAAGGACAGCTTCATCGCCGGCGCCGATCTCGAGATGATCCTGGGCCTCGACACGTCCGACGCGTCGAAGCTGATGGAACAGTTCAGCCAGCTGCAGAAGATGTTTCGCCGCCAGGAGACCGGCGGCAAGCCGATCGTGGCGGCGATCAACGGCACGGCGCTGGGCGGCGGCTTCGAAATCTGCCTGGCCACCCACTACCGCCTCGCCTCGGCCAACCCGAAGACCAAGGTCGGCCAGCCCGAGGTGAAGATCGGCCTGCTGCCGGGCGGCGGCGGCACGCAGCGCATTCCGCGCCTGATCGGCGTGCAGAACGCCGCGCCCATCCTGCTCGAAGGCAAGGACCTCACGGTCGATGCTGCCAAGAGCCTCGGTCTCATCCACGAGGTCGTGCCGGCGGGCGAGCTGCTGGCCCGCGCCAAGGCCTGGCTGATGGCGCCGGCGACCGAACAGGTCGTGCCGGAATATGCCGGCAAGGGCGCCAAGGCGATCGACGGCCGTGCCGTGCAGCCGTGGGACCGCAAGGGCTTCAAGACGCCGGGTTTCCCCGGCGGCCAGGTGTGGAGCCCGCCGGGCGTCATGACCTTCATCGGCGGCAGCGCCATGGTGCGCGGCAAGACCAACGGCGTCTATCCGGCGCCGAAGGCGATCCTGAGCTGCGTCTACGAAGGCCTGCAGCTTCCGTTCGACGCCGCGCTCAAGGTCGAGACCCGCTACTTCGTCTCGCTGCTGCGCGATCCGGTCGCCAAGAGCATGATCCGCACGCTGTTCTTCGGGCTGCAGGAAGCCAACAAGCTGGTGCGCCGGCCTAAGGGCGTGCCGAAGCAGGACTACAAGAAGATCGGCGTGCTGGGCGCCGGCCTGATGGGCGCCGGCATCGCCACCGTTTCGGTGCAGGCCGGCCTCGACATCGTGCTGATCGACCGTGACCAGGCGGCGGCCGACAAGGGCAAGGCGCATATCGCCGACGAACTCGCCAAGCTGGTGAAGCGCAAGCGCTTCGACCAGGCGAAGGCCGACGCGATGCTGGCGAAGGTCACGGCGACGCCGGACTTCGGCGCGCTCAAGGACTGCGACCTCGTCATCGAGGCGGTGTTCGAGAACCGCGAAGTGAAGGCCGAGGCCACCAAGAAGGCCGAGGCCGCGCTGCCGAAGACCGCGGTGTTCGCGTCGAACACCTCGACGCTGCCGATCACCGGCCTCGCCGAAGCCTCGTCGCGGCCGGACCAGTTCATCGGCCTGCACTTCTTCTCGCCGGTCGAGAAGATGCCGCTGGTCGAGATCATCGTCGGCCAGAAGACCTCGCAGGAGACGCTCGCGCGGGCGCTCGACTACGTCCAGAAGATCCGCAAGACGCCGATCGTCGTGAACGACAGCCGCGGCTTCTTCACCTCCCGCGTCTGCGGCGCCTTCATCAGCGAAGGCCACCGCATGCTGAAGGAGGTGGATCATTCCAGCCTCATAGGCATGAGCCTCGCTGCCAGCGCGATAGCGATAGAGCCCGCCATTGCTGTCCCAAACCCACA
>NCDQ01000279.1 GCA_002280275.1 Caulobacter vibrioides
AGCTCCAGCACCTGGCGGCGCATCCGCTCGTTGAATTCGTGGGCGATCTCGCCGGGCCGCGGCGTCATGGGCCGTCCGAACACGACGTGCACCTCGGGCCGGCCCTTGGGGAGGTGCTTCTGCTTCGACGGCCAGGCCTCGAAGGGTTCGAGCACACAGGCGGGATTGCCCTTGAAGGGCCCTTTGGCGAAGGCGTCGATGGTCCACTGGCGCATGGCGAAAGCTCTGGCGAAATCCGATGGACATCGCTGTTATGCGCGACGGGCGCGACCCGCAAAGCCTTTATTGTCCCGGTGACAATACAGGCTCAGGGCTCGATCGAGATTTCCGGCCAGCGCGCCTTGGCCGACGCGGTCGTCCGCTCCCAGCCGCCGGCCCCCTTCAAGCGCAAGGGGTTGGGCCGAAGGCGAAGCGCGAACAAGTCCTCCAGTCCGAAGGGCGCCCACACCCGAAGACGGTTATCGGCCTCCAGGCGCACGCCCACACAGAAGGCCGTCGCCACAAAGCGCTTCAAGGCTGCGGCGCTGTCTTCCAGCGGCGGATAGGGCTCGTCCGCGCCAAACTTCTTCTCGAACCACAGGTGCACACGCGCCTGATTGCGAACCTCGACCAGATCGCGCAGAGGCGGCTCGAACGCCGCAGCCACGCGCTTGATGACCACATCCTCGGCTTCATAGGAGGTGTCGCTGTCGTCGTGATAGGCGACGTCATAGTCCTTGATGCCATAGTCCGGCGCGCGGCCGGTCAGGTGGTTCCAGACCGGCTGGTACACAGCGCCTGAGAAGATCATCCAGTCAGGCAGATCCAGCGCGCGGACGGTCTCCAGCACCTGCATCGTCGTGGGGACGCCACGCACGATCTCGACGAAACGGTCTTCCAGGCTCGGGGTCATGTCCGCAGAGTCCAGCCGTGATCAAGGGGGCCGTGGCCCGCGCCGAACCCGGGCGCGCGCAGCATGGCTTCGTGCACATAGTTCCAAGCCTGGGCGACGGCTTCTTCCAGCTTGAGGCCCTTGGCCAACCCGGCGGCGCAGGCTGACGCGAGGGTGCAGCCCGTCCCGTGCGTATGCCGCGTCTCGATCCGCTCGCCCTCGAAGGTGGTCTCCCCCGCCGCGGTCATCAGCACGTCGACTACCCGCTCGCCGGCCACGTGGCCGCCCTTCATCAGAACCGCGTGAGCGCCCAGAGCCAGCAAAGCCTCGCCCGCGCGACGCAGATCGTCGGTCGTCTCGACCACGAGCCCCGTCAGCACGCCGGCCTCGGGCGCATTGGGCGTGAGCAGAGTCGCGCGCGGGATCATCAGGCTCTTGACCGCGCCAATCGCCGCCTCGGCCAGGAGCGGGGCGCCGCCCTTGGCGACCATGACGGGGTCCACCACGGCTGGAACGCCGGCCGCATAGTCCAGCGCCTGGGCGACGGTCTCGACCACCGCCGCATCGCCCAGCATGCCCGTCTTGATCGCATCCGCGCCGATATCGTCGAGCACGGCGCGGGCCTGCGCGGCGATCACCTCCAATGGGATTGGATACACGCCGGTGACGCCCAGGGTGTTCTGCACCGTGACGGCGGTGATCGCAGTCGCCGCATAGCCGCCGAGCGCGGTGATGGTCTTGATGTCGGCCTGGATGCCCGCGCCACCGCCGGAGTCCGACCCGGCGATGACAAGAACACGACCTTTGTGAGCGTGTGACATGCGGCGTTCTTAGGCGGGAATCGGACGCGCACAAAGAGCGCTTGGGCGCTTGTTCTAGGCCAGCGAGGCGGAGCTGCGGATGGCGGCTAGAACATCCAGCGCCTGGACGGTCTCGCGCACGTCGTGGACCCGAACGGCCGCCACGCCCGCCTCGGCGCCGGCGAGATGCGCGGCGAGCGAGCCGCCAAGGCGATCGGTCGCCTCATGGGCCGATGGGTCGATGCCAGCGATGAAGCGCTTTCGGCTAGCGCCCAGGAGGATGGGATAGCCCAGGCCCACGAACCGGGGCAGAGCGGCCAGCAGAGCAAGATTGTGCTCCAAGGCCTTGCCAAAGCCTATCCCCGGATCGAGCCAGATCTTGTCCTTCGCCACCCCAGCGGCCATCGCCGTGAACGCCCGCGCCAGCAGGAAAGCCTCGACTTCGGCCACCACGTCGTCATAGCGGGGCGCGTCCTGCATCGTGCCAGGCTCGCCCAGCATGTGCATCAGGACGATTTCGCAGCCCAACTCGGCGGCGACGTCCGGCGCCTCGGGCGAGAACCTCAAGGCTGTGACGTCGTTCCAGATCGTCGCTCCAGCCTTCACGGCGGCCCGAGCGACCTCCGGCTTCATCGTGTCGATTGACACGGGAATATCGCTGGCCCGCCGCACCGTCTCGATCAGCGGCACGACCCGCAAGATCTCGTCGCATTCGGACACGGGCGCCGCGCCAGGGCGCGTGCTTTCGCCGCCGACGTCCAAGATATCAGCCCCCTGGGCGATCAGGCGACGCGCATGCTCAAGACCATCCTGCGCCGCGAGAAACTTGCCCCCGTCGGAGAAGCTGTCGGGTGTCACATTGACGATCCCCATGACCCGGGGCCGGAAGGCGGTGCTCATGGCGCCAGCCTTACGCCTCCCTCAGCATACGGTCGACTCGCCCCGTCAACTCGCTGACGGCGAAGGGCTTGGTCAGCACCTCCATGCCATACTCGATATGGCCGTGGTTCAGCACCGCGTTCTCGGCGTAGCCGGTGATGAACAGCACCTTCAAGCCAGGCAGGATAGCGCGGGCGCCGTCGGCGACTTGGCGGCCGTTCAAGCCTCCCGGCAGGCCGACATCGGTGATCAGCAGATCAACCGCCTGGCCCGATTGCAGACTCCTGAGCCCAGCGGCGCCATCGGGAGCCTCCAGGCAGGCGTAGCCAAGCTCGGACAGGGCGTCGACGACCAGCATCCGCACCGTGGGCTCGTCATCAACGATCAGCACGGTCTTGTTCGCCTGGGCCTGGCCTGGCGCCGACGAAGCGATAGGGTCCTCGACCTCTTCCTCGCCGAGATGGCGAGGAAGATAAAGGCAGACCATCGTGCCGCGCCCCACCTCGGAAATGATCCGAACATGCCCGTTCGACTGACGCGCGAAGCCATAGACCATCGACAAGCCCAGGCCGGTTCCCTGCCCGATGGGCTTTGTGGTGAAGAATGGATCGAAGACGCGCTCAAGCGTCGCCTTGTCGATGCCCGTGCCGGTGTCGCTGACACTTACCGAAACATACTGCCCGGCCTCCAGTCCGTGTTCGCGAGCGGTGCGCGCATCGAGGTGGCGGTTCTCGGTTTCGATGGTGATCCTCCCGCCGTCCGGCATGGCGTCGCGGGCGTTGATGCAGAGGTTCAGAAGGGCGTTCTCCAACTGGTTGGCGTCCACCAGGGTGGGCCAGAGGCCCGCCGCCGAGACGTTCTCAACCGCGATGGACGGCCCAACGGTCCGCCGGACCAGCTCGACGAAGTCCGGTAGGAGCCTGTTGACGACCACCGGGCGCGGCGCGAGCGTCTGTCGGCGCGAGAAGGCGAGCAGGCGATGGGTCAGGGCCGCCGCCCGACGCGCCGCCCCCTGCCCGGCCGCCAAATAGCGCTCGACCTCGCTCGCGCGACCTTGCGCCAGACGCGCGCCAATCATCTCGAAGGCGCCGGAGATCCCGGCCAGCAGGTTGTTGAAGTCATGCGCGAGGCCGCCCGTCAGTTGGCCGACGGCTTCCATCTTCTGCGCTTGGCGCAGCGCTTCTTCCGTGCGGCGGCGTTCGGTGATG
>NCDQ01000280.1 GCA_002280275.1 Caulobacter vibrioides
AGGCGTCGACGGATCATCGCCCCGAACCGTCCAGGCCCAGCCCGAGACCGCCGGCGATATCGTGCTGGCCCGCAAGGACGTCGGCGTGGCCTACCACCTGGCGGTCGTCCACGATGACGCGCTGCAAGGCGTCAGCCATGTGATCCGGGGCGAGGACCTGTTCGAGGCCACCCATATCCAACGCCTGCTGCAGGCGCTGCTGGGCCTGCCGACCCCGATCTACCGCCACCACGGCCTGCTGACGGGGCCCGACGGCAAGCGCTACGCCAAGCGCGACAAGGCCCAGACCTTGCGGGAGCTCCGGACGACGGGCGTGGGCGCACAAGATCTTCGTGCGGAGCTGGGCTTTTCTTAAAGCACCGATCCTCCCGGCGAATGCCGGGACCCAGATCGAACCCACCGAAGTCTTTCCGCTCAGCCCAAAGAGATGTCGAACCATCCCTGACCACCCCGGGTGAATCTGGGCCCCGGCATTCGCCGGGGAGGTCGGAAGGACTTGGATCAGCCGCCGCCCGCCTGCTCCACCAACTGGCCCATGGCCTTCAGATAGGTCGAGAACGCCGCGCGGCCGGTGTCGGTCAGCCGCACGCGGGTTAGAGGCTTGCGGCCGACGAAGCTCTTGTCGATCGACACATAGCCTGCCTCCTCCAGCTTGCGCAGATGGATCGACAGGTTGCCCTGGGTGACCTCGAGCACGTCCTTGATCTCGGTGAAATCGGCCACCTCGGCGCTGGCCAGATAGGCGACGATCCCCAGCCGGACCCGGCCATGGATCACGTCGTCCAGCCCGCTGATGTCGAACTTGGGGGCCACGAGACGTCTCAGGCCGCCGACCGCATGGCCTGGCGCATCATGTAGAAGCCAGGCGCCGCCATGAACGCGAACAGGCCAAAGCTGGCGATCAGCAAGTAGAGGTCCGCGCGCTCGATCAGAAGCCCCATGGCCACGCCCGAAACCAGCCAGCCCAGGGCGACAACCAGCATCCACATCCGCCGACGCAGCACATAGATCACCTGCCACACCGCGCCTTGCAGGATGAACACCACCGCCGGATGGAACAGCCAGTAGTGGAAGTCCTTGTGGCGCGCGGCCGCGGCGGCGAAGACGATGATCAGGGCCAGGTTCGCCACGCCCGTCGCCTGGAACGCGGCGTTGACCGCGCGATTGGTGACGCCACGTTGCGGGTTCTTGTGGTCCTTGATGATGACGATGGTCATCAGCACCAGGAACACCACCGTCGGCGCCCAGGCCAGGATCAGGTTGCCGAGGCCGCCGAGGCTAATCACCCCGCGTTCCTGGACGACATAGATCAGGGACTGAAGGCCATAAAGCAGCCCGGCCGCGCCGTAGAGCGCCCCGCCGGCGACGCCCAGCCCGCCGCGTTCCTGCGAGCCCTCGGCGAGGCCGCGCAGGAAGGCCAGGTCGTCCTGGACGCTCTTCAGGTCTTTGCTCATGTCGGCCCCTTTCAGCGCGGCATCATGGACGGTCACAGGATTCGACCCAACAGCGGCAGGCGGCGTAGCGCCATGGTCAGGATCCAGCTCAGCACCGTGGCCCCGGCGAACACCGCCGCGCCCTTGAGCAGGCCGCCCCAGGACTGCGGCAGGAACAGCCAGGCCAGCCAGGCCGTGAAGACGTAGTGGGTCAGGTACATGCCGTAGGCGTTGGCCTGCAGGCTCGCCGCCAGCGGACCAGTCTTCTTCACGAACCGCAGGAAGGTCGCCAGGGCCGCGAAGGACAGGGTGGCGCAGGCCAGGGCGAACATCACGCCGCCGCCGATATCCAGCGCCAGGCGCGGCGGCGGCTTGGGCGAGAAGGCCATGATGATCACCGCGATCACGCCGACGACGGGGAGGATCGGCGCGGCCTGCCAGGCCCACCAGCGCTTGGCCAGCTTGCCCTCTGCATCGGTCAGCCCCTGGCCGACGCCCGCGGCGCCGACCGCGACGCCGGCCAGGAAGTAGACGAAGTAGTGCAGGACGCGCGAGGTCTGCACCGTGAAGGGCCCTACCTGCGTCCAGTGCACGAAGGTGAAGGTCGCGCTCATCGGGATGTAGGCGACGGCGCTGGCGATCACGAGCCCCAGGAAGAACAGGCCCGGCTTGCGATCCGCGCCGCGCACCAGCCGCCCCAGACCCTCGATCACACCCGGCGCGACGAGGTTGATCGCCGTGACCGCCGCGCCGAAGACGAGCAGGACCCACAGGAACCAGGCCGGACCGCTGGGCCACGACGGAAGGTCGAGCCAGGCGCTGGCGAAGGCGGTGACGGAGACCTCCCCGCCCGCCTGCAGCCAGGCCGGAAAGTAGGCCAGCGGCGCCAACAGGCCGGCGGCGAACACGAACGGAACGCCGAGACGCACGGCGCGTCCCGCCAGGAACCCGCCCTCGCCCTTGGCCTTCAGGCCGTCGGCCACGAACAGCCCCGAGATGAAGAACATCAGCGACATGAAGAACAGGTCGTTGATCAGGCTCAGCAGACCAAACAGCTCGAACTTCTGCGGATCGCGGATCGGGAACGCCTGCCACAGGTACGGGGCCTGGCTGAAGTCGCCGATCGGCGGCGGGTTGGGCGTATAGGCCAGCACCGTGTGGTGGGCGATCACCAACAAGGTGACGAAGGCGCGCAAGGCGCCGATCGGGGCGTTGCGGCCGCCGATCTGGGCGATCGTCGATCGTTCGGTGGCGCTGATGGGCGCGTGCATGGGTTGGCTCCCCCTTCTCCAAGTGGCCGCACCATGGATCAACAAGTTTGTTTTGTAAACTAGTCTATCCCAAACCTGTATCCTCTGATGCCGTGTCATCCCGGCCAAAGCGCAGCGGAGCGCCGGGACCCAGGGGGCGACAGAACGCTGTGCGCGCCGCCCCTGGGTCCCGGACAGCCTCTACGAGGCTTCCGGGATGACACGGATTAATGGTTTGAATTTACGGATGTTCTGGCGCTCACCGCGCCCAGTACCGATACCGATACGCCGGCTCGAAACCCTCATCGGCATACAAGGCGATAGCGGGCGCGTTGTCGGCCTCCACCTGCAGCCAGGCCTGTTCTGCGCCCAGCGTCGAAGCCTCCGACAGCAGAGCGCGCAGCACCAGGCGGGCCAGACCCTGGCGACGATGGGCCGGGGCGGTCCGCATCCCGAAGATCCCCGCGAAGCCGCCGCCGATGGCGCTGGCGCCGATCGCCGCCGGGCCGCCGTCGACATCCAGGCGCGCGAACCGTGCGGGCGCCGGGATTCGCCGGAGCGTTTCCAGACGCTCGCGGCCATCCTCGGGGTCGCCGGCCGTGGCGGTAAACACTTGCTCGAAGGCGTCGTCGGGCGTCGTCGAGACGACCACGCGATCGCTCCCCTGCCCGCCGGCCGGGCCCAACATCACCAGGGTTTCCTTTGTGGGCGCATAACCGCGCGCGGCGAGCCGGCGGTCGAGGTCCGCAGGCGCGAAAGTCCCGTCCGTGAGCTTGAAGCGCGGCGGCAGGCCTCGCTGCAGCAGCCAGGCCTCAACCGCCGTGATCGCCTCATCGACATCGCGATCGGGCGCGCCCAGCGGCCAGCAGGCGTTGATGCGCATCGAATGGCCTGACGCCGCGTTCAGCCGCCAGCCGCCCAGGGCGGCCCGCTCTCGCGCGGGCCAGGCGTCGTCGGCCAGCGGCTCCAGCCGCGCGGGATCGATCACTTCTCGGCCAGCAGCTTTTCGACCATTCCCCGCACCTCGGGCGCGGACCAGTCGGCCGGCCCGGCCAGGCGCGCGCGCTC
>NCDQ01000281.1 GCA_002280275.1 Caulobacter vibrioides
CCGGGGGCTCCTGGGGTCCCGAGCTGAAAGACGCTCACGCCCCCCATCCTCACGGGCAAGAACAACCTGGCGGAGCGGAAGCGCGAGCCGAAACGCAAACAAAACTCACGGTACTCCGGGTTCGCCCGGCCGCTCCGTCGCCTCCCCACGACCTTCAGCGGTCACGCCGCGTGAAGCTGGTGAAACGCGCCCCCTCCCCTCGATGGGGAGGGGTAGGGGTGGGGTGATCTCGGCGGGCGAGGCCGCGCACAGCCGCCACCTCCGCAGTCACCCCATCCCCGGCCCTTCCCCATCTAGGGGAAGGGAGAACTTTCTCGAACCCGTGACGTCATGACCGCCGCCCTAACGGACGTCGTAAACAGCCCTTAACGCTCTTGCGGCACAACATGGCGGTTCGATCGGCTCTGCCGGTCCTTGAATACGACGGTTGAGTTCGGAGACTTTCATGGCGCGAGCCGCGCGGCGATCCACGACGGAGCTCCTTTGGGATGCGATCCGTTATGGCTGGGTCCAGCCCTGGACGGCCCGGTTCCGGGGCGGGATCGTCACTGTCGTCGGGGCGGTGCTGCTGCTGGCCATCGCCACCTACAACGCCACCGATCCGAGCTTCAACGCCGTCACCGGCGAGCCCGCCCGCAACGCCCTGGGCGGCCTCGGCGCGGCGATTTCCGACATCCTGATGCAGTCGCTGGGTCTGTCGGCTTGGGGCATCGCGCTGCTGATGCTGGTGTTCGGCGTGACCCGCGTCGTCCAGGCCGACCCCGACGCCGAACGCAAGGACCTGCGTCAACGGGCGCTGGTCGGGGCGCTGGGCCTGTTGGCGCTGTCGGCCGTGCTGGCCGCGCCGCCGCCGCCCGCCATCTGGCAGCTGGAAAAGGGTCTGGGCGGTTTCTGGGGCGACTCGCTGCTGCATATGGTCGCCGCCGTCCTGAGCTTCGCCCACATCCCCGGCGCGACCCTCATCTCAGCCATCCTGTTCGGCGTCGCCGCCATCGCCGCGCTCGGCTTCGCCATCGGCGTGCGTGAGGTCGACCCCGACGCGATCCACACCGCCGTCAGCAACGCGCTGCAACCGCGCGCGCGCCCTGAGCCGGAACCGGAACCCGCACCGGTGGCCAAGCCGGTCCGCGCCAGACGCGAGAAGACCGACCCCGCGCCCAAGCGAGCCGGCCGCCTGCCCCCCCTGGAGGCCGACGACGGCGACGAAACCCCGATCGCGGCGTCACAGCCGGCCGCCGCGCAGCGCGCCTATACCCCGCCTCCCGTGGCCCAGGACGACGAAGACGACTTCGAGGACAGCCTCGACGCCCGGCCCATGGCCATCGCCAAGCCCAAGGGGACGGTGAAGGAGTCTGGTCGCGAGCAGCGCGAACAGCAGAAGGCGTTCGACTTCGAGGAAGACGCCGGCTTCCAGCTTCCCGAACTGGCCATGCTGGCCAAGTCCAAGCCGCGTTCGTCCGAGGTGGACGCCGCAGCCCTGCGCCAGAACGCCCGCCTGCTGGAAAGCGTGCTGGCCGAGTTCGGCGTCAAGGGCCAGATCGACCAGATCCGTCCCGGCCCCGTGGTCACCATGTACGAGCTGGTGCCCGCGCCGGGCGTCAAGACCGCCCGCGTCGTTGCGCTCGCCGATGACATCGCCCGCTCGATGAGCGTGATCTCGTGCCGCGTCGCCGTGGCCCAGGGCCGCAACGCCATCGGCATTGAAATGCCCAACCAGCGCCGCGAGACCGTCTATCTGCGCGACCTGCTCTCCAGCGCCGACTACGAGAAGGCCAGCCAGATCCTGCCCATGGCCCTGGGCGAGACGATCGGCGGCGAGCCCTATATCGCCGACCTCGCCAAGATGCCCCACTTGCTGATCGCCGGCACCACCGGCTCGGGCAAGTCGGTCGGCGTCAACGCCATGATCCTGTCGATCCTGTACAAGCTGCCGCCCGAGAAGTGCCGCTTCATCATGGTCGATCCCAAGATGCTGGAGCTGAGCGTCTACGACGGCATCCCGCACCTCCTGGCCCCCGTCGTGACCGATCCGAAGAAGGCCGTCGTGGCCCTGAAGTGGACCGTCCGCGAGATGGAGGACCGCTATCGCCGGATGTCCAAGATCGGCGTGCGCAACATCGGCGGCTACAACGAGAAAGCCAACGAGGCCGCCGCCAAGGGCGAGCACTTCGAACGGACCGTACAGACGGGCTTCGACGACGCCGGCCGTCCGATCTACGAGACCGAGCAGATCCGCCCCGAGCCGATGCCCTATCTCGTCGTGGTCATCGACGAGGTCGCCGACCTGATGATGGTGGCCGGCAAGGACATCGAAGGCGCCGTGCAACGCCTGGCCCAGATGGCTCGCGCCGCCGGCATCCACCTGATCATGGCCACCCAGCGCCCGTCGGTCGACGTCATCACCGGCACCATCAAGGCCAACTTCCCGACGCGGATCAGCTTCCAGGTCACGTCGAAGATCGACGCCCGCACCATCCTGGGCGAGCAGGGCGCCGAGCAGCTGCTGGGTCAGGGCGACATGCTCTACATGGCCGGCGGCGGGCGCATCACCCGCCTGCACGGTCCGTTCGTGTCGGACGGCGAAGTGGAGCAGGTCGCCAAGTTCCTGCGCGACCAGGGCATTCCGCAGTACCTCGAGGAAGTCACCGCCGGCGGCGACGAAGAACAGGAAGAAGCGATCGAGGGCGCGTTCTCGGGCGAGGGCGGCGCCAATGATCTCTACGATCACGCGGTCGCCGTGGTCACCCGCGACCGCAAGGCCTCGACCAGCTACATCCAGCGTCGCTTGCAGATCGGTTACAACCGCGCCGCCTCGCTGATGGAGCGGATGGAGAAGGAGGGCGTCGTCGGCGCCGCCAACCACGCCGGCAAGCGCGAGATCCTGGCGCCGCCGCCGCCACCGCTGTGATTTTCACCCCGATCTTCCCGGCGAAGGCCGGGATCCAGATGCCAAGGCGGTTGTGTCCCCGAAGGGATCACAAGTGTCCTTGCCTGCGCCTTCCAGCTCTACGATCTGGGCCCCGGCCTTCGCCGGGGAGGTCGGGTAAAATGAAGCAACCTTCGCCTTGGCTACGGCGTTTCGGACGCTCCCAACCTGAACGCGGCTTCATCGGACCGCCGGAAAATGGCCTTGCGGCGGCCTTCGCGGCGGCCAAGGTTGGGGCTAAGGAGTCCAGATGACCACTCGTCGTATCCTCTTGGCGGCCGGCCTCGCCGCCGCCCTCGCCTCGCCCGCCCTAGTGTCTCCCGCCTGGGCCCAGGGCTCGACCGCGCCGGTTCCGGCCAAGCTGACCGCCGAGCAAAAGGCGCTGCTGGAGAAGGCCACCGCCTATATCCAGGGCCTGTCCTCGGCCAAGGGTCGCTTCGTGCAGACCGATCAGCGCGGAACCCAGACCCAAGGGACCTTCTACCTGCAGCGGCCCGGCAAGGCGCGGTTCGCCTATGATCCGCCGGCGGGCCTGCTGGTCGTGTCCAACGGCAACAACGTCAACATCTTCGACAGCCGGCTGAAGACCTACGAGAGCTACCCGCTCAGCAAGACGCCGCTGAATCTGCTGCTGGCCCGCGAGGTCCGCCTGGATCGCGGCGTGGTCATCACCGATGTCCGGCCGCTGGCCGACGGCTTCACGATCGTGGCCCAGGACGCCAAGCGCCAGGCGCTGGGCAAGATCTCGATGGATTTCTCGAACGGCCCCGTCGGCCTGATGGGCTGGACGGTCACCGACATCAAGGGCGGCCAGATCCGCGTGCG
>NCDQ01000282.1 GCA_002280275.1 Caulobacter vibrioides
GGCCGAAGGCGCCTTCAAGAAGTTGGACGGTGACGCCCGCGAGATCGACGAGACGATCGAAGGCGCTATCTCCCGAGCCGTGAAGAAGGCCGCGTTCCGCATTTGGGAGCGCAAGCCGGTCGTCGAGACGACGGTTCTGAGGCTCTAACGCCGATAGGGCGTCCACATAAGGACCGTGGACGCCCCATCTTTCCGCAGTGCAGCCCTGATGCTAGGCCAGCAGCCAACAATCAGAAGAGCAGCGGGAGTTCCTTCAGATGATCGGCAAGCTCAACCATGTCGGCGTCGCCACGCCTTCCATCGATGAGTCGGTGAAGATTTACCGGGACCTGCTCGGCGCCACGTCGGTCACCGACAAGTGGGCGATGCCAGAGCAGGGGGTCTGGGTCTGTTTCGTCAATCTGCCCAACAGCCAGATCGAGCTGATCGAGCCCTATGGTGAAAACTCGCCGATCCACGGTTTTCTGGCCAAGAACCCGAAGGGCGGCCAGCACCACATCTGTTTCGAAGTCGAGAACATCTATGAGGCCCGTGACGCCCTCGTGGCGAAGGGGGCTACCGTGCTTGGCGAGCCTCGCATCGGTGCGCACGGCACGCTGATCATCTTCGTCCATCCCAAGGATATGGGCGGCATGCTTGTCGAACTCATGGAAACGCCAAAGGACGCGCATCACTGATGAGCCCGATTACCTGGTTCGCGATCTACATGACCATCTGGTGGACCGTGCTGTTCGCGGTCCTGCCCTTGGGGTCGCGCAGCTTTTTCGAAGCCGGGATCAAGCCGCCGCCGGGTGTCGATCCGGGCGCGCCGATGAATCCGAACCTGAAGCGCAAGTTCATCACCACGACCTGGCTTTCGGCCGTGGTGTTCGGACTGTTCTTCCTGATCGTGCACTTCAAGCTCATCACGCTTCCGGACCTGCCGGCGGCCGTCTGACGTGCGAATGCACAAGCCTTGAGCGAGGGGCAGCCGATTTGCCTCCAAACGCTCAAGGCTTGGGCGAACGGCCTCATTGTTAGCGCTTCCTGCGGTTGGTCGTGCCCCAACATCTGTTTGGTCGGTAGGGTGTTTTCAGGAGATCGGCCTCGCCGGTCTCGCTCTGTGGCGTCTTCCCCGACGATGACTGACAGGCCGCGCGGCGATCCGCGCGGCCTTTCTTTTTTCCACCGTGAAGCCTTACTTCCGCCCGAAGCGTGACCACAGAAAGCTCCGGTTGGTATCTGCGATCACCGCGCTCGCATGCTTGGACGGATCTGTCTGCTGGTTCGGTTTGGATGAAAGATCTGAACTGCGCAGGCTGTACCGCGTTGCCAAGCTGTCGGGCGAGGGGCTATCTCAGGCCCTTCTCGAATTCCCGGAGTTTCCAAGCTGATGCGCTTGTCGCGCTATTTCCTGCCGGTGCTGAAGGAAGCGCCGTCCGACGCCCAAATCGTCTCGCATCAGCTGATGCTCCGCGCCGGCATGATCCGCCAGGAAGCGGCGGGCATCTATGCCTGGCTTCCGTTGGGCCTGCGGGTCCTCAACAAGATCGAGCAGATCGTCCGCGAAGAAATGGATCGCGCCGGCGCCATTGAGTTGCTGATGCCGACCATCCAACTGGCCGATCTGTGGCGCGAAAGCGGTCGCTACGACGACTACGGCGACGAGATGCTGCGCATCACCGACCGCCACAAGCGCGAACTGCTGTTTGGTCCCACGGCCGAGGAAGTCGTCACCGACATCTTCCGCGCCTCGGTCAAGAGCTACAAGGACCTGCCTAAGAACCTCTACAACATCCAGTGGAAGTTCCGGGACGAGCGCCGCCCGCGCTTTGGCGTGATGCGCGGCCGTGAGTTCTACATGAAGGACGCCTACAGCTTCGATCTCGACGCTGATGGCGCGCGCAAGTCCTACAACCGCATGTTCGTGGCCTATCTGAACCTGTTCGCACGGATGGGCCTTAAGGCCGTGCCGATGCGGGCCGACACCGGCCCGATCGGCGGCGACCTCAGCCACGAGTTCATCGTGCTGGCCGAAACCGGCGAGAGCGCCGTGTTCTGTCACAAGGACCTGGTCGAGATGCCGGCGCCGGGGCCGGACCTCGACTGGATCAATGGCGACCTGCAGCCGATCGTGAACCAGCGTACGGCGCTCTACGCCGCCACCGAGGAAATGCACGACGAAGCCGCCTTCAACGCCCTGCCGGAAGGCGATCGCCTGTCGGCGCGCGGCATTGAGGTTGGCCACATCTTCTCGTTCGGCACGAAGTACTCCGAGCCCATGAAGGCCACGGTCCAGGGGCCCGACGGTCAACAGGTTCCCGTGCAGATGGGCAGCTACGGCGTCGGCGTTTCGCGCCTGTTGGGCGCGATCATCGAAGCCAGCCACGACGAGGGCGGCATCATCTGGCCGGAAAGCGTCGCGCCGTTCGACGTTGGTATCGTCAATATGCGCCAGGGCGACGCCGCCTGCGACGCCGCCTGCGAGACGGCCTATGCCGCGCTCAAGGCCGCTGGCCGTGAGGTGCTGTATGACGACACCGACGCCCGTGGCGGCGCCAAGTTCGCCACCATGGACCTGATCGGTCTCCCCTGGCAGCTCATCGTTGGGCCCAAGGGCATCGCTGAGGGCGTGGTCGAGATCAAGAACCGCAAGTCCGGTGAGCGTCACACCGCCTCGCTTGAATCCATCCTCGACGGTCTGACCAAGAGCAAGAACGCCTGATGCCAGACGCCCGCGCCGCCGGTCCCTTCAGTCGCTGGGAGCGCTCCGTCGCTCGCCGGTACCTGTTCGCTAAGCGCAAGAACGGCGGCGTGGCGCTGATCTCGATCATCTCGTTCAGTGCGGTGATGTTGGCGGTCTTCGCCCTCATCACCGTGATGAGCGTCATGAACGGTTTCCGCGCCGAGCTTCTGGGGCGGATCCTGGGCTTCAACGGACATCTTTACGCTCAATCACCACTGATCAACGGACCAGACCGAGACACGATCATCCGGCGGATCAAGGCCGCGCCGGGCGTGATCCAGGCCGCGCCGATGGTCGAGGCGCAGGCGATGGTGATCGGTCCCACCCAGGTGACCGGCGCGATCGTGCGCGGGGTGACGACCAGCGATCTGCGGCACATGTCGCTGATCTCGGGCAACATCAAGAAGGGCTCGATGGAGGGCTTCGGCCAGGGCGAGTACGGCGGCGACATCGTCCTGATCGGCGATCGCATGGCGCAGACGCTGGGCGTCCAGCCTGGCGACCCGATCACCGTGATCTCGCCTTCTGGGCCGGCTACCGCGTTTGGCAGTTCGACACGTGAGAAGAATTATATCGTCGGCGGCGTGTTCAGCGTCGGCATGAGCCAGTTCGACGAGGCCTTTATCTACATGCCTTTGGAGCAGGCCCAGTTGTTCTTCGGCCGGGACACGACGGTCGACTACGTGGAGATCAAGGTCGACGACCCCGACAAGGCCAAGGCGCTCAAGCCGGCGGTCGAAGTCGCCAGCGGGCCTGGCGCTCTGGTCAACGACTGGATGGACAAGAACCACAGCTACTTCACCGCGCTGCAGGTCGAGCGCAAGGTGATGCGGCTGATCCTGTTCTGCATCGTGGCGATCGCGACCCTGAACATCATCTCCAGCCTCGTCATGCTGGTGAAGAACAAGGGCAAGGACATCGCCATCCTGCGTACCATGGGCGCCAGCCAGGGCGCGGTGCTGCGGATCTTCCTGATGGCCGGCGCCTCGATCGGCGTGGCCGGCACCCTCTGCGGCCTGGCCGTCCGTGTTCAACGCCGACGTCTATATGCTGTCCCACATCCCGGCGAAGATCGACTGGCGCGAGGTCGGCGGCATCGTCCTGGCCTCGGCGGCCATGAGTATCCTGGCCACGCTTCCGCCCGCCCTGCGCGCCTCGCGCCTCGATCCGGTGGAGGCGCTCCGCTATGAGTGATCCTGTTCTCGCCCTGCGCGGCCTGGAGCGCGTCTACAAGACCGAGGCTGGCGATCTGCCCGTCCTGCGGGGCGTTGATCTAGACGTCTATCCCGGTGAAGTTGTCGGGCTGATCGGCCCGTCGGGCTCGGGCAAGTCCTCGCTCCTGCATTCGGCGGGCCTGCTTGAGCGGCCCGACGCCGGCTTGGTGGCGCTCGAGGGGCGTGACTGCTCCAAGCTCTCCGAGCGGGCGCGCACGCGCATTCGTCTCGGGACGGTGGGCTTCGTCTATCAGTTCCACCATCTGCTGCCGGAGTTCTCCGCGCTTGAGAATGTGGCGATGCCGTTGACGATTGCGGGCAGGGGGCGTCGCGAGGCGGAAGCCAGGGCCAAGGACCTTCTGGAAGGCCTAGGCCTTGGGCATCGCCTGAACCATCAGCCCGCCCAGATGTCCGGCGGGGAGCAGCAACGCGTCGCCATCGCGCGCGCCCTGGCCAATCGTCCCAAGCTGTTGCTCGCCGATGAGCCGACGGGGAATCTCGACCCGGCCACCTCCGCAGCGGTCTTCCAGTCGCTCTACCAGGTCTGCCGCGAGCAGGGCGTGGCGGCGGTGATCGCCACCCACAACATGGAGCTCGCGCGCTTCATGGATCGCGTGGGCGCCCTCAAGGACGGCCACCTCGAAGTCCAAAGAGGCTAGAGCAGGGCGGATCGCATCGCTGCGAAGAACCCTCCACGGTCGATGGCCTTGATCACGCGAGCGTTCGGCGCGCGACGCTTGAGCGCTGGATCGGCGATCTCGATATCCGGCAGGATCGAGT
>NCDQ01000283.1 GCA_002280275.1 Caulobacter vibrioides
AGGCGACGCTCGACCGCCAAGGACAGAAACCCATCGGGTCCAATCGCCTCGACGATGTCGGGCAACATGTTGGCGAACATCACTTCATCGCCGAGACCCTGCTCGGTGGTGATCATCAAGGACTTGCCCTTGAGGTCCTGCCCCGACCAGCGCGTGCCGGGAATCTGGAACCGTGGTGCGTCGGTGAGGGCGGGCGAGAAGCGCGACTCATAGGCCTCCCAGCCCTCGGCGACGCGGCCCAGCGCCAGCAAGATTGTGGCGCGGGCGAACTGCATCATCGCCAGGTCCTCCGGCGAGCCTGGGTTGCGCATCGCTGCTTCGCAATCGGCCAGCGCGCCTTCGATCTCGCCAAGGTCCAGCTTGGCGAAGGCGCGGTTGTGGTAGGCCTTGGCGAAATCGGGCGCCAGGCGCAGGGCTTCATCGAAGAACACGATCGAACCGGCGGCGTCACCGATGTTGCAGAGCACGGTGCCCAGCGTATTCCAAAGCGCCGTCGCCCCTGGGTTGGCGCCGAGAGCCGCCTTGAGGACCTCGATCGCTTCGCCTTCGCGGTTCAGTTCGCGCAAGGCGCAGGCCAGGTTGTTGGCGCCCTCGACATCGCTGGGCCGCGCCAGGCGGTAGTGCGCGAAGAATTTGGCGGCCAGTTCCGGCATGTTCATGCGGAACGCGAGGCGGCCTAAGTCGCCCGCGACGGGACCGTGGTCCGCCAGTAGGGCCAGCGCCGCTTCGTAGGCCTTGAGCGAGGAGGCGAAGTCTCCGGTCTTTTCGCGCGCGATCGCCAGGATGTGCCAGGCTAGGCCTAGCCGCTCGTCCTTTTCGAGAAGCTTGAGGGCCAGCTTGTCGGCCTTGGCGTAGTCCTGCAGCTGCACCGCCTGGATCGCACGCGCCAAGGCCTTGGCGTTGTCGACGTTCTTGGTGTCCTGCGCCGCGCGGTTTAAGCGATCGAGGGCTTCGGCGGACGCCGAATCGCCCATCGCGTTCGCGATCACGCTGGGATGGATGCCCGACGCGCCGACATCGGCTTGTGCGAGGACGCTTGCCGAGGATTCCAGGGCGCTTTTACGTGACATGGCTGAGGCCTCAGACTTTGCTGTTAACCATGTTTTGAGGCCCTATGCTTAACTGAGTCCTAAGCTGCGTCTTACGGTCGCAACGACGGTCGTCCGAGGCGGCAAGATGGCGTTAACATGTGTTCGCCTAGCTTGCGTCCAAGCCGTCGTCTCGACGGATCTGGGCTCGCAGCGTCAACGGAAGGGAGCGGCATTAAGTGCCTTTGAAGCTGTCGCTGAAGCCTGGAGAAAAGTTCGTTCTCAACGGCGCTGTCGTTCAGAACGGAGACCGGCGCGGTGTGCTGGTGCTCCAGAACAAGGCCTCCGTCCTTCGCGAGAAGGACATCATGCAGCCGGATCAGGTGACGACGCCCGCGCGTCACATCTATTTCCCGGTGATGATGATGTATCTCGATGAGGCCGGCGCTGAGAAGTTTTACGAGGAATTCGCCACGCGCCTTAACGAATTTATGGGTGTTGTGCGTAATCCTGTGGTCCTTCAGGACTGTATCGCCATCTCCAAGCACGTGATGGCGCGAGAATACTACAAGGCTCTGATGTTGAGCCGGAAGCTTATCGAGTACGAAGACGAGAGGTTGGGGCATGTCTCTTCGGGCGTATCAGCAGGCGGCGACGCGGGCTGAGAATCCCCGTGAAATGGAGTACCGCCTGTTCGGGCAGGTGACGCGCGCCCTGATGGACGCGTCGCAAGCCCCGGTGGACGACATCGCCACGCGGATTGACGCGCTGGACTGGAACCGGAAGGTCTGGTCCGCGCTTGCGACCGACTGCTCGCTTCCTGAAAACCAGCTTCCGATGGAGCTGCGGGCCAGCATTATTTCACTGAGCCTTTGGGTCGGTCGTCACTCCAGCGCGGTCATGCGCAAGGAGGAGGATTTCGAGCCCCTCATCGAGATCAATCGCATGATCATGCAGGGGCTGGCTGGGCGCGCTGACGCCGCCTGATTCCCCAGTGCGGCAAGACTGAAGGTCTTGCCTAGCGCCTCTGGAAAAAGCTGCCGCCCGGCGAATCTTGCATTCGCCGGGCGGCTTTTCTTTTGGGCGTTATCCCTGAAAAAGATCAATTAAAACAATAGGATGATTTGTTGGCGCGGCGATGGTCGAGTTGGCCCGCCGCTTGCGATGGTTCGCGCGGGCAAAACGCCAGCCCGGCAATACGCCGGAAAAATCCCACCAAAACGGTAGGTATCAAATGCTGAACTCGATCAACACCAATCCTGGTGCGCTGCTGGCGCTCCAGAACCTGAACGCAACTAACACGGAGCTCGCCGCCACTCAGGGCCGTATCAACACCGGCAAGAAGGTCGCTAACGCCAAGGACAACGGCGCGATCTGGTCGATGGCCAAGATGCAGAGCGCGACCGCGTCATCGTTGAATTCCGTGAAGGACTCTCTCCAACGCGGTCAGTCGACGATCGATGTGGCGCTCGCTGCAGGTGACACCATCACCGATCTGCTCACGAAGATGAAGGAAAAGGCCCTGGCCGCTTCCGACACCTCGCTGAACACCGCCTCGTTCAACGCTCTCAAGGCGGACTTTGAGTCTCTTCGCGACCAACTTGAAAAGGCCGCGACGAACGCGAAGTTCAACGGCGTCAGCCTCGCTGACGGCAGCACCACGAAGTTGGACTTCCTCGCTAACGAGGATGGCAGCAACTTCACGGTGACTGCCCAGACCCTGTCCCTAGCGGGCATCGGTCTGACGACGACGTCGACCTTCACCGACGCCGCTACGGCCAAGACCATGATCGCGACGATCACGACTTCGTTGCAGACGGCCACGAACAAGCTGTCGTCTCTCGGTACGTCTTCTGTGGGTCTGGATACGCACCTGACCTTCGTGGGCAAGCTGCAAGACAGCCTGGACGCCGGCGTCGGCAACCTGGTCGATGCGGATCTGGCGAAGGAAAGCGCCAAACTCCAGTCGCTGCAAACCAAGCAGCAGCTGGGTGTTCAGGCTCTTTCGATCGCCAACCAGACGCCGCAGACGATCCTGTCGCTGTTCAAGGGGTGATCCCGATACGCCGGACGGCCTCAAGAGCCGTCCGGCGCCTCTTTCCTGCTGGGTGCGCAGATAGTGCCCGGCAACAATTTCCCATGGCGAAAGGCTCTCGGCAGAAATTGCCGGGGGCCTTCGTCGTTAATGGAACTATAACGCAGATTTTTCAGTGACTTATCGCGCCGCTTTTGCTGGGCAGAATTGGCCCGGCAATTGCTTCAGGTCCTTCCGAGCAAAATGCTCCCGGCAGCCAAAATGGCGTCGGACACCTTGAAAAGGACTTTTCGTTATGGCGCTGAACAGCATCAATACGAACGCGGGCGCTCTGATCGCCCTGCAAAACCTCAACAGCACGAACTCCGAGCTGACCACCGTTCAGCAGCGGATCAATACCGGCAAGAAAATCGCCAGCGCCAAGGATAATGGCGCGATCTGGGCGACCGCCAAGAACCAGTCGGCCACCGCATCCAGCTTGAATTCGGTTAAGGACTCGCTGCAGCGCGGCCAGTCGACGATCGACGTCGCGCTCGCCGCTGGCGACACCATCACTGATCTGCTCGGTAAGATGAAGGAGAAGGCTTTGGCCGCCTCCGACACCTCGCTGAACACGGCCTCGTTCAACGCCCTCAAGGCGGACTTCGAGTCGCTGCGCGATCAGATCGAAAAGGCCGCGACGA
>NCDQ01000284.1 GCA_002280275.1 Caulobacter vibrioides
GCATGTTGACGCCAAACGAGCTCTGCAGCGCGGTGAAGCGGTACAGCTGGTTTAGGATCACCTCGCCCGAGGCGTCGCGCTTCAGTTCGACCACGATGCGCATGCCGTCGCGGTTGGATTCGTCGCGGATGTCGGCGACGCCCTCGATCTTCTTTTCGCGGACCAGCTCGGCGATGTGCTCGACGAGGTTGGCCTTGTTCACCTGATACGGGATCTCGGTGATGATGATGGCTTCGCGGCCGGCGCGCAGTTCTTCCACACTGGCCACGCCGCGCATGATCACAGAGCCGCGGCCCGTCAGCAGCGCCTGGCGCGGACCGGCGCGGCCGATGATCTCGCCGCCCGTCGGGAAGTCGGGACCGGGCACCAGATCCAGAAGTTGGTCGGTCGTGACCTCGGGCTCGTCGATCAGCAGCAGGCAGGCGTCGATCACTTCGCCCAAGTTATGCGGCGGGATGTTGGTGGCCATGCCGACGGCGATGCCGCCCGCGCCATTGACCAGCAGGTTCGGGATACGGGACGGCAGGACGGTCGGTTCCTGCTCCTTGCCGTCGTAGTTGTCGGCGAAGTCGACGGTATCCTTGTCGAGATCGGCCAGCAGAGCCATGGCCGGCGGCGCCATCCGGCACTCGGTGTAGCGCATGGGATTGGGTCATCCGGACCAGGGTGAAATAGATCGAGGCGTCGCCGTGCGGGTGATACTTACCCATCACGTCACCGACCACGCGAGCCGACTTCACATAGGGCCGCTCCGGCGTCTGTCCCTGCTCGTGCATCGAGAACAGCACCCGGCGGTGCACCGGCTTGAGTCCGTCGCGCGCGTCCGGCAGGGCGCGGCTGACGATCACGCTCATCGCGTAATCCAGGTACGAGCGGCGGAGTTCGTCCTCGATATTGATCGGGGCGATATCCCCGCGCGAACCGTCAGCGGGGATGGTGTTGTGATCGTCGTTCAAGGGGATTTTTCGCCGTCAGAATCGAACACGGAACTGTCTAAAACTGTTAGCATTCGGACAGGGATGACGCCACCTTTCGGGGGGCTTCTCCCCATCGTTTCGCTTGAATCCGAAGGAAAAACGCATGATCCGCCTCCCCGCCGCCGCCGCGCTCGGCCTCGCCGCTATCCTCGCCGCCTCCCCGGCGCTGGCGCAGACCACCGCGACCGCGCTCGTCAAGGCGGGCGACGGCAAGGACGCCGGCTCGGTCACGCTCACCGAAGCGCCGCACGGCGTGCTCCTGAAACTCGAACTCAAGGGCCTGACGCCCGGCTGGCACGCGGCGCACTTCCATGAGAAGGGCGACTGCGGAACGCCCGACTTCAAGTCGGCGGGCGCCCACGTCCACACCGCCGCCACCACGGTGCACGGGCTGCTGAACCCCGACGCCAACGACAGCGGCGACCTGCCGAACATCTTCGCGAACGCAGACGGCTCGGCGACGGCCGAGGTCTACTCACCCCTCGTTTCGCTGAAGGGCGCCGGCGGCCGTCCCGCCCTGCTGGACCCGGACGGCTCGTCCATCGTCGTCCACGCCAACGCCGACGACCACAAGACCCAGCCGATCGGCGGCGCCGGCGCGCGCGTGGCTTGCGGCGTGATCAAGTAGCCATGACGAGCCGCTTCCGATGGCGGTCCACCCGCCATCGGAAGCGGCCTTGGAGCCTGTCTGGTTTAGATGGAACCATCTAAGGCTAAAGGGCTCTAAGCGGTTTCCGCCAAAGCCTCTTCGGCCCGCGCCCGCTTTTCGGTCAGAGCCACCAGCGCCACGCCGACCATCGTCGCCGCGCCGCCAATCAGCAGCTGGGGCGTCAGCTTGTCGCCCAGGAACAGCACCCCGATCGTGCAGGACACCAGCGGCGTCAGCAGGAAGTACGGCGTCACGCGCCCAGCCTCCCGCCGCTGCACCAGCCAGAACAGCAGCGCGCTGGCCCCAATCGTTGAAACCACACCGGCAAAGACAACGCACGCCCACGCGATGGGCGGCGCGGTCATCACACGCTCCACCACCCGCGTCTCAAACGTGAAGGACATGGCCATCAGGCTTGGGGCTGCGAACAGCGCAGTGATCGCCTGGACCTTCAGAGGCTTGGCGCCCGGCGTCATGCGCACCAGGATCGTGGCCACCGCCCAGCACGCGCTGGCCAAGACGATCAGCACGATGGCGGGCAAATCGCCCGACGTATGGGGATCCAGCGTCATCCAGGCGACGCCGATAAAGGCGACGACGAGGCCCAGCACAGCCGGCAGGCGCATGGTTTCGCCCAGCAGCTTCCACGCAACCAAGGCGGTGAACGGGATCCAGAGCTGGCTGGCCACCACCAGCGGGCTCAGCGATTGGCCCATGCCAAACCCGACATAGACCAGACCAAAATGGATCGGGCCCGTCAGCAGCACGATCGCGGCCAGCTTCTTCGGTTCAGGAAACGGCGGGCGAATGAACGGAAAGAGAAACACCAACGCGGCCAGGAAGCGCAGACCGCCGACCATCATCGGCGGGAGATAGGCGGTCGCGACCTTGGCGGCGGCGTTGTTGATCCCCCAGGTCATGATGATCGCGAAGATCGCCAGATACTCCAGGACCGAGAGCGGGGATGACTTGCCGGACATGGCCCCGCTTGGACCAGACCCAGCGAGCCCGGTCAATCGACGCCGACAACCTGCCGCACCGCGTGCGTCAGCAGCGCCAAATCCGCGTCTGGCGTGGTGAAGGCGGGCGTCAGATAGACCACCTTGCCCATCGGGCGGATCCAGGCGCCGCGTTCGGCGAACCGCGCGCACAGATCGGACACCGCGACGGGGGCGTCGAACTCTACGACACCGATCGCGCCCAGCGTGCGGACATCGACCACGCCGGCGCCCTGGCGACAGGGCTCAAGCCCTTCAGCCAGCGCGGCCGAAACGCGCGCGACGTCCCGCGCCCAGGCGCCGTCCTCAAAGAGATCGAGCGAAGCGTTGGCGGCGGCGCATGCCAGCGGATTGGCCATGTAGGTGGGGCCGTGCATCAAGGCCGCGCCCGGATCATCCGACCAGAAGGCCTCAAACACATGACGGCGAGCGACCGCCGCCGATAGCGGCAAGGTTCCGCCGGTCAGGGCCTTGGACAGGGTGACGATGTCCGGCTCGACGCCCGCCGCCTGCATGGCGAACAACGACCCCGTCCGGCCAAAGCCCGTGAAGATCTCATCGAAAACCAGCAGCACGCCATGCTTGTCGGCCAGGCGCCGAAGGGTTCGCAGCACCTCAGGAGGATGCGGCAGCATCCCGCCTGCGCCCTGGATCAGAGGCTCGACCAGCATGGCGGCGATCTCTGAGCCCCGCGCCGCGAGCACGGCGTCAAGCGCTGCTTCCGAGGCCGCATCGCGCGGAAGGTCGGCGATCACCTGGGCCGGCATGACGCCCGCGAACAGGCTGTGCATCCCCTCCTCCGGATCGCAGACCGTCATCGTCGCCAGGGTGTCGCCGTGATAGCCGCCCCGGAACGCCAGGAACCGCGTCCGGCCGCTCACGCCGCGGTTCAACTGGTACTGCAGCGCCATCTTCATCGCGATCTCGACAGCGACCGACCCGCTTTCGGCGAAGAACACGTGGTCGAGATCGCCCGGAAGCAGGCCGGCTAACCGTTGGGCGAGGCGATAGGCCGGTTCATGCGCCAAGCCGCCGAACATGACATGCGGCATGGCCTCGATCTGCGCGCGGAGCGCGTCGGCGATGTGCGGGTGGTTGTAGCCGTGGCAGGCCGTCCACCACGACGCCAGACCATCGACCAACTCCCGACCATCCTCCAGGATCAGCCGTGAACCGCGCGTGGCCACGACCGGCAAGGGAGGCCGGGCGGTCTTCATCTGACAGTAGGGCCGCCAGACATGCGGCGCGCCTTCGGTCAGCCAGCGGGGTTCGGACATGTCGCTTTCCGTTTGCGAACTCGGGGCGCCTTGCCTATGCCCCCGGCTCATCCGTCGCAAAGGGAAACGACATGCGGAGCCTCGACGCCTTCGCCAGCGACAAGCTGGCGGCTCTCGAAGCCAAGAGCCTGAGGCGGCGCCTGACCCCGACGCGTCGGCATGACGGCGCGGTGGTCGAGCGAGACGGCAAACGGCTGCTTTCGTTTTCCTGCAACGACTACCTGAACCTCTCGCAGCACCCCTTGGTCCGCGCCGCGGCGGCCGAAGCCGCGTTGAACTACGGCGCCGGCGCGGCGGCCTCCCGTCTCGTCACGGGCGACCACCCGCTGCTCTCGGACCTTGAAAAGCGGTTGGCCCGATTGAAGGGCGCCGAAGCGGCCTGCGTCTTCGGCTCGGGCTACCTGGCCAAC
>NCDQ01000725.1 GCA_002280275.1 Caulobacter vibrioides
GTCGCGACATGGAAGCCGACAAAGCCGGCGGCGCCCGTCAGCAGGACAAGTCTGGAACTTTCGATTGCCAAGCCTGTTTCCCTTGCGGGTTGAATTTGATCAGAACGCCATGCGGGCCCACGGCAAACAGAACGCGGGACAATGGCATAGAGGAGTTGTCTTTGTCTTACTTATGGGCAAAGGAAAATTCCTAGCGGTGGGGAGACGGCGTGCCTGTAATCGGCATTCGCGACCAGGTTCGATCCTGGATGTTCGAGCGCGCCCTGCCCTTCTGGGCATGGAACGGGATCGATTCCGCCGATGGGGGCTATGTCGAGCAGTTGACGCTTGATGGCCGGGACGCCGGCGTTGCTTTCAAGCGCACGCGCGTTACCGCCCGGCAGGTCTACACCTTCTCGCATGCGCGCGTGCTCGGCTGGGATGGCGGCGGGGACAAGGCTGCGACAGGCATCGACTTCCTGATCAATCGCGCATGGCAAGGGCCGGACAAGGGCTTTGCCCGCACCGTCTCGCGCAAGGGCGAGGTGATCGATCCGACGCCGGACCTTTACGACCATGCCTTTGCCCTGTTCGCCTTCGCCTGGCGCCATCGCGCGCATCGCGACATGCAATCCCGCGACTGGATGCACCGGACGCTCGATTTCATCGAGACGCACATGGACCACCATGCGCTGGAAGCATCGGGCGAGGCGCGCTTTGCCGAGGCGTCGGGGCGGCTGGTGCAGCTGTTCCAGAAGCGGCTGCTCGATCGCTCGACCGGCATGCTGCCGGAATACTTCACCGACGACTGGCGGCGCGTGCCGGGCGAGGAAGGCCGGCTGGTCGAGCCCGGCCACATGATGGAATGGGCATGGATCCTCAACCAGGCGCGCAAGCTAATCGGTGCGGATACGGCGGACGATATTCGCGCGCTGGCCGGGCTTGCCGAACGGATCGGCGTCGATCCTGTTTCAGGCATTACCTACAACGCCGTTCGCAATGACGGGACGCCGCTCGACAAGGGTTCGCGCACCTGGCCCAACACGGAGCGGATCAAGGCGGCTGTTGCGCTCTTCGAGCTCGATGGCGTCGATCCAGCGGGCGTGATCAATGAGGCCGGCGGCCTGCTGCTGTCACGCTACCTGACGCGCGATCCGCTTGGCACGTGGATGGATGCGTTCGATGCGAATGGAAACGACGCTGCGCGCGTCGTTCCGGCATCGACGCTCTATCACATCTTCCTGGCATTCGCCGAAGTGCTGCGCATCGCAGACTGATACGCCACCGCCCAA
>NCDQ01000285.1 GCA_002280275.1 Caulobacter vibrioides
GTGCCGATCGGCGTCAGGCGGATCACCCACCACAGCACCTTGCGGACAATGGCCAGGGCCGAGGCGTTGAACTTCAGGAACGCCTCCCCCGCCTCGCCGACCTTGAGCGCCGCGACGCCGGTCACGAGCGAGATCACCACGATCTGCAGGACGTTGAACGACAGCGACGTGCTGGCTACGCCCGCGTCGGAGATCTTCGTCGAGGCGGCGACGCCCAGAATGTTCACCGGCACGAGCCCCGTCAGGAAATCCAGCCACGAGCCATGCGTCTTCGGCGCCTTGGCGGCGGCGGCGTCGAGGTTGGCGTGCAGGCCGGGCTGCAGGACAAGGCCAAGTGCGATCCCGATCAGCACCGCGACCAGGGCCGTGACCGCGAACCAGAACAGCGTCCGCCACACCAGGCGCGCGGCGTTCTGCATCTGGGCGATGTTGGCGATGCTGGCGACGATCGCGGTGAACACCAGCGGCGGGACCAGGATCCGCAACAGCTGGACGAAGATCTGTCCTACCTGACGTAGGGTCTCGGCCAATGCGTAGCCGCCCTGCGCTTCGGCTGCCCCCCAGTAGCGCGCCAGCAGCCCAAGGCCCAAGCCCGCGACCATGGCGATCAGGACCTGGGCCCCGAACCCGCTAATATAGCGGCTGGTCTTGGTCTGGGTGGCGGCCATGACGTTCCTCGACAACGGTATCGCCGTGCAATGTCGTGCCGCGTGAAGGGATTTACGAGCGAGGTTTTTCCGGGGCCGGCCCCAGGAAAACTGAAGCGCCTGCAAAAAGAGCGTTCTCGGCGCTGACGCCCCGCGCCTCGCCGCAAAAAAGAACCCCGGGAGGACAAACCTCCCGGGGGCGCTTGCAGGGCAGTCTCAGGCGAAGGGCTAGTGGCCGCTGGCCACGCCCTCCTGGATCTCGTGGGTCGGGGCCTTTTTGGCGACCAGAGCGAACCACAGGACATAGGCGTAGCAGGCCAGCGGGGCGGCAAAGCCCATGGCCATCGAGCCGGTCATCTCTTCGATCTTGGCGAAGGCCAGCGGCAGGAAGGCGCCGCCGACGATGGCCATGCACAGCAGACCCGAGGTCGCCGAAGTCGGCGCCGACGAGCGCTGCAGAGTCAGGGTGAAGATCGTCGGGAACATGATCGAGTTGAACAGGCCGATCAGCAGCGCCGCGAAGGCCGGGATCAGGCCCGAGGTCACCGGGGCCGAGGCCAGCAGCAGGTTCACCGTGCCAGCGTGGGCCGAGGGCGTCATGTCCTTGGTCAGGATGACGACAAGGCACAGCGCGATCGCGCCCACGGCCACGATGGCCAGCATCACGTAGTCCTTGATGGTCTTCAGCAAAGCCGAGCCGGTGAAGCGGCCAATCATGGCGAAGACCATGTAGAAGGTCGTCAGCTTGCCCGCTTGCTCTGCAGAAATGTCGAGAATGTGCGCCTGCTCCAGGAACAGCAGCAGGTGCAGCGAGATCGCCACCTCAGCGCCGACATAGAGGAAGATGCCAATCGCGCCGAGGTTGGCCCACTTGGACGTCAGGGCCGTGAACGGATTGACCAGCTGGCCGGTCTTAGGGGCGGCGTCGGTGATCTTCTGGCGGACCATGAAGATCAGCAGGATGAACAGCGCCAGACCCAGGCCGATGGCCAGATAGACGTTGCTGACAAAGCCCAGCGCCTGCTCGCGCATGGCGTCGGTGATCACGACGTCCTTCTCGAAGATCTCGCCCTTGAGCAGGAAGTTCGCGCCGAACCACAGGCCGCAGGCCGCGCCCAGCGAGTTGAAGGCTTGCGACAGGTTCAGACGGAACGAGGATTCCTCGGGCTTGCCCATCGAGGCGATCAGCGGATTGGCCGCCACCTGCAGCAACGTGACGCCCGAAGCCATCACGAACAGGCCCACCAGGAAGACGCCGAAGGTGTGCAGCTTGGCGGCGGCGATGGCGATGAAGCAGCCGGCGACAATGCCGCCTAGGCCCACCATCACCGAACGGGCGTAGCCCAGCTTGGAGAGGAACGCCGCCGACGGCAGCGACATGATCCCGTAGGCGATGAAGAAAGCGAAGCCCGTGAGGCTGGCCTCGACCGGCGTCAGGGTGAAGACCGTCTTCATGGTCTTCAGCAGCGGGTCGAGCAGGTTGGTGACCAGCGCCCAGATGAAGAACAGGCAGGTCACGTAGACGACGGCGAGTTTGACGCCCCCGCCCTTGGCCGTGGTCTTGGTGATCGCGGAGTCGGTCATTGGCCGACACCTCCGAGGTTGAACGTCAGGAACGCAATCACTGCACCACTCCCTAGTGACGATATGTCAAATCCGTCTTTGCGCGGATGCCGCATTCACCGGAAACGTGACAACGTTGTCAACCATATGTGTGGATTTTCCGGTGTTTTCGAGCGCCGACTACGGAACTTCTGCGGCCCGTTTTGCTTGTGCAGGCGAACGGGAGATCACCATGTCGGTCCTGGCGGTCCTAGCGATTTCGAGTCTTTTCGTGCTGGCGGCGATTGCCGGGCTAGCTGACGCCCTTGTGCACTTCGTCTGTTGGGCCGTGCGCCGCTTAGCGGGTCTTCGCGCCAGCCCCGAGCCGGCTCAGCCGCCACGACACGGAATCACCGCGTAGCGCCGGGCGGTCATCCAGCGACGGCCCGCAGCGTCGGTGAGATCCTCGGCATAGGCAGCCTTGGAGGACCACGCCCGCGCCCCAAGACGAGGGTCCAAAGCCCCCTCGCCCTCCCAGAGCGGCGACACGATCCACGCCGGCGCGTCGGGGGCCGCGCAGAAGGCTCGGACCTTTTCCAGCCTGGGCGTCGGCGGCTTGAGCGCGTCCATCATCAGCGGGCGGATCCAGTCGCGTCCTGCCAGGCCGGCGGCCTCGACCCGCGCCACCCGATCATGCAGCGCCACCGCCAGCGGACGCGAGAACACCACCCCCGCGCTTTGAACCTTGCTGATCCAGTTGGGCCGGCCGGCGAGAATCCACGGCTCGACATCACCCGCCAGCCAAAGAACGTCGCCGGGTCTGGCGGACATCAGCGAGACCAAGACAGGATCACGGCCCATGTCACGCTGGCGGATATAGGCGGATCGGTCGTCCCAGAGCAGGGTCGCCAACAGCCCGACCAGCAGCAGGCCGCCAAGTCGCACGGACCGGCGAGGCGCCTTCCAGGACCGCGCCATCCAAAGGCCCAGAACGCCTGCGATCAGCAGGGCCGGTAGGTCGCTGGCCCAGACCAGACCCTGACTGAAGGGCCAGGCTTCCGGCAGACGGGCCAGGGTTTCGCGCAGCGCGTAGCTTCGCAGCGCCCCGTAGCCCACCAGCGCCGCGCCGAGAGCACAAACCGCGACCGCGCCATAAAGTCTGGGCCGCGACAGTCGGGCCCGATCACCCAGCAGCAGGAACGCCAGACCCACCGGCGCGGCCAGCAGGCCAAGGTCGCCGATGCCGCGAACCATCCAGGCCATGCCCAGAAACGCCAGACCGATCAGGCCCATGGCGCCCTTCTTGGGAGCCTCGACGCAGACCAAGGCCAGACCGATCGTGGCCAGCACCGCCATCGGCTGCAGCGTGCGCCAGGTCTGGGCCTGCAAGAAGAGTAGCAGCGACAGATGGTCGGCCAGCAATGCGCTCGCCGCCACCCCCGCCAGTCCCGCCGCCAGCGCGCCCAGCGCCAGTCGACGCGGCGCGCCCGTCAGCAATGACGCCGCTGCGGCGAGCGTACAGGCCTGGAC
>NCDQ01000726.1 GCA_002280275.1 Caulobacter vibrioides
GCACGACATGAAGGGCATGGATATGTCCAAGACCAGCATGAAGGGTCACGCTCAGATGGGCCGCGACGCCTTGAAGATGGACGAGATGCGGATGAGCAAAGCGATGATGGCGGCCAAGGCCGCCGACTTCGACGTGCTGTGGGCCAAGAAGATGATCGCTCATCACCAAGGCGCGATCGACATGAGCCAATCGCTGCTCAAGCACGGCGGCGACACCGAGGCTAAGCGCATGGCGCAGATGACCATCGACGAGAACACCAAGGCCAAGGCTGAGTTGGAGGCTTTCGTCCGCAAGCACGGCGGATAGGCGCTCTGGTGAAACTGGCGCCGGCGCGCTTCGCGTCGCGCGTCATTTTCGCGCGCGGTTCCAAACTTGCGGGATAAAGGGGTTCTGCTGCGTATAGTCAGCGGGACACCTCCGGGGGCGAAGGACCGAGCATGACTCTGAACTTGGATGACTTGGTCGATCAGCTGGCGGCTCAGCCGCTGGACAGATCGCTGGACGGCCTGGAATGGGACGTGGCGCGCGGCATTGCCCGTCGACGCGCCGACCTCAAGACAGGGGCCGCCCTGGCGCCGATCCGGGTCGCATCGGTCGGTCTGGCGCTGGCGATGGGCGTCACCGCCGGCGGCTTGGCCGCGGCCAGCACCGTCTCCGCGCCACAGCAGTTCAGCACCTTTTCGGTCTCGGCTCATCTGGCGCCGTCCACCCTGCTCGAGGGTGATCAGTGAGCGTTACCCGCAGCATCATTCTGACATTAGTGCTTTCGACCCTGGCGGCGGCGATGGAACGGCGGATCGACGGGCTGGAGCGTGACTACGCGGCGCGCCGCAAGGTCCTTGAGGCCGAAATGCGCGCCGCCAACGCCGAGCTCGCCCAGGCCATTCAGGAGCAGCACAGCTATACGCCCAAGGTCCAGGCGGCCATCGACCGCTTCCACATGGCAATGGGCGCCCTGCAGAAGGAAAGCATCCAGCACGTTATCGCCATGCGCGCCGTGCTGACCCCGCAACAAGCCGCCCGTTTCGACGACACCGTCGTCAAGAACCTGACCGAACAGGCGCAGTGATCGCGGCGACGCCCACCGACGAAGCGCTCGC
>NCDQ01000286.1 GCA_002280275.1 Caulobacter vibrioides
TGGGCCTGTGATGCAAACCCCAGCCCATCCCCGCGACGTCTACCGACTGGACGGCCAGTCCGCCGCCGAGGCCGCCTTCATCGATGCGTTGGAGCGTGGACGACTGCACCACGCTTGGCTGCTTACCGGTCCCGAGGGCGTCGGCAAAGCGACCCTGGCCTACAGGATGGCGCGTCGACTGCTGGGCGCCCGGCCAGATCCGTCTCAGGGCCTCTTGGGCGCTGCGCCGTCGGACGTGGTCAGCCGTCAGGTCGCCGCGCGGTCGCATCCCGACCTGATGGTGCTGGAACGCCTGACCGACGACGGTAAGGCGCGCAAATCCATTCCGGTCGATGAAGCGCGCAAGCTCCCGGAATTCTTCGCCAATTCGCCCGCGATCTCACCCTATCGCGTGGCGATCATCGACGCCGCCGACGACCTCAACGTCAACGCCGCAAATGCGGTGCTGAAGACTTTGGAGGAGCCGCCGGCGCGAGGTGTGATCCTGCTGATCAGCCACGCCCCGGGAAAGCTGCTGCCAACCATCCGCTCACGCTGCCGTCGCCTGGCCATACCCGCGCCGGGGGTGGCGGCCGCCGCCGAGATGGTCGAGCATATGGCGGATGTGCCGCATCGCGACGCCGAACGGCTGGCGCGGATGGCGCATGGCGCGCCGGGCCGCGCCCTGCAACTGGCGGCCGCCGGCGCGATCGCGATCGACGACGCCGCCAACGAGATTCTCCGCAGCCTGCCCAAGCTGGACGAAGGCGCGTTGCTGGCCATGGCCGACACCTTCCGGGGCGCTGATGGTGCGGCGCGATTCGAACTGCTGATCGATCGCCTGGCCGATCAGGTGCGGATCTTCGCGACCCAGGTCGCCGCAGATGGCAAGAATTCTCCGGGTCTGGACCGCTGGGCGGCGGTTTGGGAAAGGCTCTCGCGCTGGCCGGCCGAGGCCGAGGCCGTGAACCTCGACCGAGCCGATGTGTTCTGGAGTGTGATCTCGGACTTGCGCGCGGCGGCCAAGACGGCGATGTGAGCCGTATGCTCATCGACAGTCACGTAAACCTTCACGCGCCTCAGTTCGCCGAAGACAAGGACGCCGTCATCGCCCGCGCGCGCGAGGCCGGGATCGCCATGATGGTGACCATCTGCGACAAGGTCTCCTCGTTCGAGGCCGTCCACGCCATCGCCATGGCCGAGCCGGACATCTGGTGCACCGTCGGCACGCACCCCCACGAGGCCAAAGAGAATCCCGAACTGACCGCTGCGACCCTGGTGGAACTGGCCCAGCGTCCGCGCGTGGTCGGGATCGGCGAGTGCGGGCTGGATTTCCACTACGATCTGTCGCCCCGCGAGGTGCAGGCCGACGTCTTTCGCCAACACTGTATCGCGGCGCGCGAGAGCGGGCTGCCGCTGGTGTTGCATACGCGTGAAGCTGACGAGGTCATGGGCGAGATCCTCGAGGCCGAGCATGCGGCGGGGCCATTCAAGATCCTGATGCACTGCTACACCAGCGGCGCTCAATTGGCCGCGCGGGCGGCCGCGCTGGGCGCCTGGTTCTCGGTCTCGGGCATCGCCACCTTCAAGGCGGCCGAGGAGGTGAGGGCGGTCATCCGCGACATGCCCGCCGACCGCATCATCGTCGAGACCGACTGCCCGTATCTGGCTCCCGTGCCTATGCGGGGGCGACGCAATGAGCCGGCTTTCCTGCCGCATATCTACGACAAGCTCGCCGAGATCCGAGGCTGGAGCCGCGCCGAAACCGAGCAGCGGACCGAGGATGCGTTCTTCGCGCTGTTCGACCGGATCCCGCGTCCATGAGCGGCGCGCTCGAGTTCACGATCCTAGGCTCCGGCTCCTCGGGCGGCGTGCCGCGCGCGGACGGCAACTGGGGTGACTGTGATCCGAGCGATCCGCGAAATCACCGTTCGCGCTGCTCGCTGCTGGTGCGTCGTCCGTCGCCGGCGGGCGCGCTGCACGAGACGACGGTGATCATCGATACGTCGCCGGACCTGCGTCTGCAGACCGCTGCGGCGGGCGTTCGCCGGATGGACGCGGCGCTGTTCACCCATGATCACGCCGATCAGGCCCACGGTATCGATGATCTGCGGCCGTTCTTCCTCAACCAGAGGGTGCGTATTCCGGCCTATATGGATCAGGCGACGCATGATGGCCTGACGAAGCGCTTCACGTACATCTTCGTCAGTCAGGGCGGCTATCCTGCGATCTGCGAACCCCGATTGATCCCGCCACTGGGTGTCGATTTCTCGATCGAGGGCCCCAGCGGCGGCATCGATGTCCAGACCTTCGACGTCGATCACGGTGAGGTGCGCGCGGTCGGCTATCGGATCGGCGGCGTGGCCTATACGCCCGACGCGCGCGCCATCCCCGAGACGAGCTGGTCTGCGCTGCAGGACCTGGATGTCTGGATCGTTGACGCGTTGCGCTGGACCCCGCACCCGACGCACGCGCATGTCGATCTGGCCTTGGAATGGATCGCCCGCGCCAGACCGCGCCGGGCCATCCTGACCAACCTGCACATCGACCTCGACTACCAGGCGCTGGCGGCGCGCTTACCCCCGAACGTCGAGCCCGCCTTCGACGGTATGCGCTTCAGCGTTCACGACGGGCGCTAGACGGCGCAGCGACGGCGCCGGCCCGCTAGATTTGCACACTTGCACATAATCTTTAGCATGGCGGCAAGATGTGCTGTGATGTCGCCAAGTCCGCTGAACGGGCGAAGGGCGGGCGCGTCGCCTCGCAACCACGCTCTTGCCTCAGTTTGCCTAAAACTTGGCCTTACGTAACAGCGTTGAAATAAGCGCGCCTAACAACACCGTCATAGGGACGCGGTAGAGTCTTTTTCCCGAGATCAATCGCCCAAAGACCATGGCCGAAACCGTCACCATCTCGCGCGAAGTGTTCCAACGCCTGCGGGCGCGGCTCCCGGCGGTCACTCGTGAGCATCTGTTCGACTGCTACGCCATCAGCGAAACGACCTGGACGAAGCTGCGCGACGGCAAGCCGGTGAAGCGCTCCACGCTGGATCGCGTGCTGGCCAAGCTGGCCGCGCTCGACGCCAGGGTGGCGGCCTGAGCTTAGAGGCGGCTTTCGCGGCCGTAGGATCTGCGGTGAGCGGCGAGCTCGCTAGCGCCCCAGCCTCCCAGCTCACCGCCATTTCTTCCGATAATATATCTTAGACGATAAATGGCTCGGCTGAGATCGCTCGGGGCGCCACGCTACGCGCCCGGTCTACTTCAGGGCCTTAGCGACAATCCCGGCCAGCGCCTCGCCGATCTTTCTGGCGCCTCGGGCGTTGGGATGGATCCCGTCCGCCTGCATGAGCGCGGGATCGCCGACGACGCCGGCCAGGATGTTGGCGTAAAGCGGCACGCCGAACTCCTTGGCGAGGCTCGGGTAAATGGCGTTGAACTCGCGCGCGTAGCTGGCGCCGATCCTCGGCGGCGCCGCCACGCCGACTAGCACCGCGCGGACGTTCCGGGCTTTCAGCTTTTGCAGGACGCCACGCAGGTTCGCCTTGGTCTGGGCCGGATCGACGCCCTGCAAGAGATCGTTGCCGCCCAGCGCCACTACGCAGAGTTGTGTGTCTTTGGATACGCTGAAGCCGACACGCGCTAAGCCGCCGCCGCTGGTGTCGCCGGAGACGCCTGCGGGCCGCACGACTGCTGATACGCCAAGGCGCCCGAGCGCCGCCTGCAACTGCGCGGG
>NCDQ01000727.1 GCA_002280275.1 Caulobacter vibrioides
GGGCGTCGGCGAAGACCTGGACGGCTTCTTGCGGCCGGGTGACGGTGCGAACCTTCACGCCGCCGCCGGCCGAGGCCAGGAGCTGAGCGTCGCCGATCACGACAAACGCTGGGCCCTCCTCGCGTAACGCACGCCAGGCCTTCGCGATGATCTCCGCACCGACGCCGGCCGGATCCCCGGCGCTGATGGCGAGGGGGCGCGACGTCACCGGGTTTCGATGGTCGCCTGGTTGCGCAGGTCGCGAAGATAGCGCTTGGCGATCAGGGCCAGTTGCTGGCCGCGCAGACGGTTCTCGATCTGGTCATGCGTCGGAGCGTTGGCGCCGCCCTGGCGCTTGCCGCACACCGCGATCAGGTGCAGGCCCGCGTCGGTGCGGATCGGGTCGGAGACCTGGCCGATCTCGAGCTTGTTGGCCGCTTCCTGGAAGGCCGGGGCGAGATCGGTGATCTCCGCCTCGCCGAGGTCGCCTGCGACCAGTCCGTCGACCTTCTCGGCCGTGGCCTCCAGCGTCTGGCAGCTGGTGATCTTGGGTTTCAGGTCCGTCAGGAGCTTGGTCGCGGCGTCGACCTGGGCCTGGGTGGCGTCGGACGCCAGCGGCGCGGCCACCTGCTTGAGGTCGACAATCGCGGTCTTGGAGCCGGCGCGCTTGTCGCGAAGATAGATGATGTAGACGCCGTCCTTGACCTGTATCGGGAGCGACAGCTGACCGGGGCGCAGTTGCTCAAGCGCGGCGTCGACTTCGGCCGGCATCTCGCCCTGGCTGACCCAGCCCACCTCGCCGCCGGCGGCGTCGAGGAAGACTTCGCTGATCTGATATTGCGGCTTGGCCGCTGCGTCCGCGAGGCGGCGCTGATAGGCCTTGATCTGGTCTTCGCCGATCCGAAGTCGCGAGCCATAGCGGCCTTGGATCCAGGATTGCCAGCTGGACTCGGCTCGCAGCTGAGCACGCCAGGTGTCCAGGCCGATGCCCTGCGCGACCAACTGTTGTTTCAATTGATCCGGCTGCAGCCGGTTGGATTGAGCGATATCGCCGATCTGTTCTTCGACCTCCTTGTCGGTCGAGATGATCGTGATTTTCTGCTGCTTCTCGACCCGCTTGAGCTCCTGCATCTGCAGGCGCTCGTCGATCAGGGAGCGCAGGGCCTCCTGCTCGATCTGCGGCAGGTTCTCCTGAGTGGGCTGCATGCCCGAGGTCGCCATCAGCAAGCGCATGCGCTGCATCAGGTCGTAGCTCGAGATGATGTCGTCGTTGACGACAGCGGCGACGCTTTCGGACAGCGGCGGCGGGGCCGCAGGCGCAGGCGCCTGGGGCGCCGGCGGGGCGGCCTCAGCCGGCGCCTGTTGCTGCGCCATAGCGGGCGCGCCGAGGCTCGCCACGGTCAGGGCTAGA
>NCDQ01000287.1 GCA_002280275.1 Caulobacter vibrioides
GGCCACGGTGTCCTTCAGTCGCGCCATCGCCCGTGGATAGGCCCTCAGGCTCTCCAGGATGCCCAGGATCGAGAGCTGGGCGATGTCGAAGGGGCTCTCGACCCCCTGCTCAGCCATCTTGGCCCCGCCGATCCCGACGAACGCCACACCGTCCCCCAGGCGAGCGCGCAGCACCTTGGCGAGGCCCGCGCCAAGCGCGTCGCCTGACGCCTCAGCGGCGACGAGCATGACCTTCAGAGGCTTAGCGTCCGGAGTCGTCACGGCCGCTCCTGCGGATCGACCCCCAGGACGAAGAGACCCAGGTCGTCGGCGGCCGCGATCACGGCGTCCCGATCGACGACGAGCAGGCGTCCGGTTTCACCGACGATGCCGGCCAGGCCCGCGCGGGCGGCCCGCTGGATCGTGGCGACACCGATGGTCGGCAGATCGACGCGCGTCTCCTGGATCGGCTTTGGCGCCTTGGCCAATACGCCGAACCGGCGCTCGACACGCCCGCGAATGGCCTCTGGCAGATCGGCGACGCGACGCAACATGGCGTCGGTGCCTTCCTGAGCCTCGACGGCGAGGATCAGGCCGTCGCACACGACGGCGCCCTGCCCGATGTCCAGCCGTCCGATCTCACGCGCGACGTGCAGCGCTTTGTCGATGTCCGCCATATGTTCGGGCGCCGGCGAGACCTTGCCAAGACGACCCCGGGGAAGGGTCATCTCGCCCATCACCTCATGGGCGCCCTCGATCTCGAAGCCTTCCTTCTCGAACTCGTCCAGCACGCGCCGCAGGAGCGCGTCGTCGCCCTTGCGCGCGGCGACGATGAGGCCCGGCAGAGCTCGACGGGAAGCGCCCCGCCGCCGGCGATGAGGCCCAACTTACGCATCGCTGAAACCCTAGACCTCTCGCTCCGGCAGACACAGCGGGCGATTGGCGTCGGCGCGGATGAAATCGACGATCTCCATCACCTCGGGGTTGCCCGCGTGGATCTCGGCCACGTCGTCGAGGCGTTCCTGGAAGGTGCCTTCGTCGGCGAACATCAGGCGGTAGGCGGCGCGCAGCGCGTTGATCGTCTCGCGCGGGAAACCTCGACGCTTGAGACCGACCAGGTTCAGACCCTCGAGGTGCGCGTGGTTGCCCCAGACCGACCCGTAGGGGATCACGTCCTTGGTCACGGCGGCGAGACCGCCGATGAAGCTGTAGCGGCCGATGCGCGAGAACTGGTGCGCGGCGGCAAGGCCGCCCATGAACACATAGTCGCCGATCGTGACGTGCCCGCCCAGGGTCGCGCCCTTGGCCAACACCACAAAGTCGCCGACCGCACAGTCGTGCGCCACGTGTGAGCCGACCATGTAGAGACCATCGGACCCGATCGTGGTCATGCCCTTACCCGAAGCGGTGCCGGTGTGCATGGTGACGTGTTCGCGGATGATGTTACAGCCCTCGCCAATCGTCGTCGCGCCCTCCACCACCACGTGGGACAGCAGACGCACGCCGGCCGCCAGCGTCACATCCGGACCCACGATGCTGTAGGGCCCGACCTCGACGTCGGGAGCCAGCTTGGCTTCCGGAGCGATGATGGCGGTAGGGTGGATACTCATGCCTTGGGCCCCGTCTCGACGACCATGGCGGCGAACTCGGCCTCGGCGGCGACCTTGTCACCCACCTTGGCCACGCCCTTGAATTTGAAGATCGAGGACCGCGCGCGCACGACTTCGACTTCCATGCGGATCACGTCGCCGGGGCGCACCGGATTGCGGAAGCGCGCATTGTCCACCGACATGAAGAAGATCGTCTTGCCCTCGGTGTCGACTTCCAGGGACTTGCTCATCAGCACTGCGCCGGTCTGCGCCAGGGCCTCGATGATCAGGACGCCCGGCATGACCGGATTACCCGGGAAGTGGCCCTGGAAGAACGGCTCATTGATCGTCACGCACTTGATGCCGACGATCGACTGGTGGGGCTTATAGTCTTCGGCCCGGTCGACAAGCAGGAATGGGTAGCGGTGCGGGATGCGCGCCAGGATCTCCGCGATGTCGATATCGGTCTGCACCGTTTGCTCGGCGTTCTCGCTCATGGTCTGCCCCTCGTCCCTCGGCCGCCCGCCATGCGCGACAGCCATGCGGTCTCCCTGAGCCACCGCTTCAGCGGCCGCGCGGGGAATCCCGTCCAAGTTTCACCGTCCGGCACGTCCTTGAACACCGAGGCGGCGGCCCCGATGCTCGCGCCCGAGCCGATGTTCAAATGATCGGCCACCCCGGCCTTGCCGCCGAAGGCGACGCCGTCGCCGACGACGGTGCTGCCCGAGACGCCCGTATAAGCCGCCAGCACGCAATTGCGCCCGATACGGACGTTGTGCGCGACATGGACCAGATTGTCGATCTTGGTGTTCTCGCCGATGGTCGTATCGTCAAAGGCGCCCCGATCGACGCAGCTATTGGCCCCGAGGGTCACGTTGTCTTGAATGACGACCCGTCCCAGTTGTGGAAGATCCACCATGCCACGGGGCCCTAGAGCCGCGCCGAATCCGGCTTCGCCAATGACCGCGCCGGCGGACACCGAGACGCCGTCGCCCAGCAGGGCGAACCCGATGACCGCGGTCGCGCCAATGCGGCAATCGCGGCCGATCAGAACACCCGGACCGATCACGGCGCCGGGGCCGATCCGGGTCCCCCGGCCGATCCGAGCGCCCTGCCCGATCGTGACGTTCGGCGCGAGCTCCACGCCAGTCTCCAGCGTCGCCTCAGGATGAATGGGTGGAGCGCCAGGTTCGTGACGGCGTGGCGCGTGCAGACGGTTGGCGGCGGCCGCCCATGCAGCCTGGGGACGCATGGTCACCAGAGCCGCGCACGTCGCCGGCAGGAGATCCTTGTGTTCCGGACGCACAAAGCAGGCGCCGGCGCGGGTAAGGGCGGCCGCGTTCTTGCGCTTGGCGTCGGAAAAGAAGGTGATCGAGCGCTCATCGGCCGTATCCAACGGCGCGACGTGCGCGATGAGCCTATTGGCCAGGGCGGTGTCCGCGATCTCGGCGGAGCCGGCCTGGGCCAACTCAGAAAGTGACGCCGGACCCAGGCTATCGAAGAAACGCGGGTCCGGCATGGTTCCTCACGGCGAAAAGGTCCCTCTACGTAACCACGCGAGGGACGATTCGCTTACCTCTTCGTCGGTTGCAGCGGCGCGGCGCCCGGAACTTGCTGGTCCAGACGCTCACGGTCGAAGGTCAGGGTCTTGATCCGCGCGTCCAAGGCGGCGACGACCGCGTCAGTGATGTCCATGGCCGGGTTGGCCAGCATCACAGACTCGCGGTCCAGCAGGATGCTGCACTTCTGGGCCTGATAGACCTGCTGGATCGGCGTGTTCAGTTCCTGATAGACGCGCGAGAGCGCCTTCTGCTCGGTGGCCTCGACTTCCTTCTGGCGCAGTTGGCCCTTGCGCTGCCAGGCGTTGGCCTTGGCTTGGAGGGTCGCGGCCTGCTGCTCGAGAGCGTCCTGGGCGATGGTCGTCTTCTTGGCGTCCAGGGCCTTGGCCTCATTGTCCAGCGCGGTGCGCTCGCCGGTCAGCTCGGCGTTGACCTGCTGGATGATCGTCTTCAGGCGCGCATCGACAGCCTTGCCGACCAGCGAGCTGCCGACAGCACGCGGGCTGGAGAAGATGCAGACGCCCGACAACGCCGCGCCGTGCGTGACGGCGGGGGCGGCCGGCGCGGCGGCCGGAGCCGTCTGGGCCGACGCGCTGGTCGCGATGGCGAGGGCGACGACGCTGGACGCGGCCGCGAACAGGAACTTGGACATGTCTATTGGAACCTTGTGGAGGTGGAGAACCGGAACGTTTCGGTTCGGTCGTAGTCTTCCTTGGACAGGATACGGCTGATGTCGAAGCGAATGGGGCCCATGGGAGACTTCCAGTCGATCGAGATACCCGCCGAGGCACGCAGGCCAAGGTTATCGCGGATGTTCGGATCGAAGACGCCAGGCGACTTCTGACGATCCACGTCATCCAAGAGACCGGCCGTACCCACGTCGCTGAACAAGGCGGCCTTGAGGCCGTACTGCTCGGGCAGGAAGGTTGGAACGGTCAGCTCGAAGGTGCTGATGGCGTAGAGCTTTGCGCCCATCGAGTTGTTGGTGCTCGAGATGTCGCGCGGACCGATACCGGCGATCTCGAAGCCGCGGAACGAGGTGCCACCGCGATAGAAGCGATCGTTGATGCGAACATTGTCGCCGCCCCAGCCTTCGATGTAGCCAAAAGAGCCGGTTGCGCTGAACACCAGATCCTTGGTGAAGCCCCAGTACCAGCCAGCGTCGGCTTCGGTCTTAAGGTACTTCACGTCCCCGCCCACGCCGGCGAGGTCCTGGTTCAAGTCGGCGAACCAACCGCGGGTCGGGTTGATCGGATCGTTCCGCTTGTCGATGCGCAGGCCGTAGCCGATCAGCGAGGTGATGTAAGCGCCGCGCTGCAGGCAGAGAATCTGCGAGACCGAGCCGCTGGTGCAAAGGCTGTCGGCGACGCTCACCTCGTCCTGGCGCACCGTGTAGCGCAGGCTCATCGACGAGTCGTTCGTCAGCGGGAAGCCGAAGCGCACATCGCCACCGATCGACTTGGTGTCGTAGGCTGCGTACTCCGACAGGTCGTAGCGGAAGGTGTAGAGGTTCACGCCTGCGACCAGGTTCCGACCCAGGAAGCGCGGCTCGCTGAACCCGAAATCGATCTGCTGGCGCAGCGATCCCACGGACGCGCGCGCGCGGAGGTTCTGGCCGCGACCGCGGAAGTTACGCTCGGTGATGCCCACATCGAGCACCAGCTTGTCGATCGAGCTATAGCCCGCGCTGAACGACAGTTCGCCGGTGGGCTGCTCCTCGACCTTGACCCGTAGGCTCGTACGGTCCGGCGCCGAACCGGGCGCGTCCTCGATCTCGACTTCCTTGAAGAAGCCCAGGCGACGCATGTTGTTCTTCGACCGATCGACCAGAACGCGGTTGTAGGCGTCGCCCTCGGCGACCTCCAGTTCACGGCGCAGGACGTAGTCAAGCGTACGGGTGTTGCCG
>NCDQ01000288.1 GCA_002280275.1 Caulobacter vibrioides
TGGACCGCCAATGTGCAGCCATGGGTGACCCACACGGTGTTCGAGACCAGCGCCAGGTTCGAGGTGATCGAGACCTGGAAGCCGGTGCGCGACGCCGCCGGCGCCCTGGTCGCCCTGGAGCAGGAGGCGGTGTGGTACGACGAGGAGGCGTTCACCGCGCCGCTGGTGGTGCGGATGCGCTACGTCAAGCGCGACGCGATCAATTCGCCGACGACCCGCCATACCTTCATCGGCTGCGTCAGCAACATCCGCAACGTCGACGGCAAGCCGACACAGGTGGGCAAGGACCACCCCGAATTCGTCGACTACTACGGCCGTCCCTGGGCCCAGGTGTGGAGCAAGTACTTCGAACAGGGCTGGGACAAGCCCGAGGAGAACGCCGCCCCGGCCGACGTGCTCGACCTGTTCAGGTAGGGCGCCGCGAAGAGGCGACGAGGCCGGAAGCGGGCGAGGTCAAGCGTCGTTAACCACGTCCGTTCCGGCTTTTTTCACCGTGTGCGCCTTAGCGTTCGCGCGGGAGCCTGGGCTCTCCAGGCAAAACGCCTGCCGGCGCGACCCGCCGGACCCTGGAACTGGGGCGCAGGCGTTCGATGGCGTTGAACAGCATCAACACCAACTACGGGGCGATGATTGCCCTGCAGAACCTCAACGCGATCAACGGTCCTGGATTCGGTGAAGGATTCGATCCAGCGCGGCCAGTCGACGGTCGATGTCGCCATCTCCGCCGGCGAGACCGTCTCCGACCTGCTCAACCAGATGAAGGCCAAGGCGCTGGCGGCCGCCGACGTCTCGCTGAACGCCGAGGCCCGGGCGGCCATGGCCGGCGACTTCGTCTCCCTGCGCAACCAGATCGCCAAGACCATCGCCAGCGCCAGCTTCAACGGCGCCAACCTGCTGAAGACCGCCGCCAGCGCCCTCTATTCCCTGGCGGACGCGTCCGGAGCGTCCAGGCTGACCGTCGGGGCCCAGGTGATGGGGCTCGGCGCCGCGGGCTCGGCGATCACCATCGGCGCCACCGCCTCGTTCGGCACGGCCGGCGCCGCCTCGGCCCTGGTCAGCGCCCTGTCCACCTCGATCACCAACGTCAACGCCGCCGTGGCGCGGCTGGGCACGGGCTCGAAGGCGCTGGAGACGCACCTCGGTTTCATCGGCAAGCTGCAGGACACCATGACCGCGGGCGTCGGCAACCTGGTCGACGCCGACATCGCCAAGGAAAGCGCCAAGCTGCAGGCGCTGCAGGTCAAGCAGCAGCTGGCCATCAAGGCCATGTCGATCGCCAGCCAGATGTCGAGCTACCTGCTGCAGCTGTTCCGGTAAGTTGCGCTGAGCCGTCCGCGCCTCTACCTGCACAGGCATGAGCGCAGACCTGACCCAGCTCGGCCAGCAGAGCCCCCTCCCCGCCAGCCCGGAGGCGGCGGTGCTGGAGCGCGTGCCCAATCCCCAGGCGGGGCATCTGTACCTGGCCCGCTTCGCCGCGCCGGAGTTCACCTCCCTGTGCCCGGTGACCGGCCAGCCCGACTTCGCCCACCTCGTCATCGACTATGCGCCGGGCGACTGGCTGATCGAGAGCAAGTCGCTGAAGCTGTACCTGGGGGCGTTCCGCAACCACGGGGCCTTCCACGAGGACTGCACGGTGGCCATCGCCCGCCGCATCGTCGAGGTGGCCCAGCCCCTGTGGCTGCGCATCGGCGGCTACTGGTATCCGCGCGGGGGGATCCCGATCGACGTGTTCTACCAGACCGGCCCCGCCCCCGAGGGGCTGTGGGTCCCCGAGCAGGGCGTGCCGGCGTACCGGGGGCGGTGATCCCCATCATCCGGGGCCTGTAGCAAACGCACCCAGAAAGCGGCGTGCGTCCCACCACCGAGGTCCATCCCCGACGCGGGATGTTGAGCGATGCGGGCAGGAACTCTACGTCACCTTCCGGTGATAGTTGTATTGCTCAGGATTATCCCAAACCAAGGCTAGATGGAGCCCAACGTCTGGGGTCTTGGGATCGAATAGAAAGCAGAATCCCGATCTGTATAGTGTGTCGTTTGCGTTTTCGAACTCGACGTATCCGAGGAAGAATACCCATTCGTCGGGCCCGGTGAGACCAGGACGCGGCCGATGCTTCCCCTCGGGCGATCGCTCAGGATAGGCCAGAATTCGGGGGGACATGTCTCCGGGCGCGATAGGGATAGAAACACTCTTCCAGTCCTCGCTCGGTTGCTCAGGATCGATAGGATCGGGGTAATGCCCTGGCGGCGCCCGTCTCCATTCGCGATGAAGCTTGGTGATAAACGCGATACGGCTGCCAGCATTCCTGAGTGTGAACCAGATGGCTTCTTCGCCAAAGCTTTCGTCGCGCCACTCCCTGTCGCCAAGGCTTACGTCGGCTACGATGTAGGGCGAGCCCTCGGCGATAATGGCGTCGCGAGCTATATCCGCGCTTCGGCCAGCCTCCACCCAAGCGAGGCGAGCGTAACGAACTGTAAAGCCAATCCCCAACAGGCCAACGACACTGAGCAGGAGCTGAACAAACGCTAAGTCAACGGCGGCCTCATCGGCGTCTCCAGCCCTGATCTGTTCGTATTGGGACTGGAGGCTATCACTCTTGGAGTATTGGCTTTGAGCGGCGGCTATCTGCTGGGTCGTCTCCCTCCGCTCGGAAATCGACTGCCCAAGGTGGAGCGAATAGAGGAGAAAGCCCGTGACACCGACCGCCATGAGCCAAGCCACTAGTCCTCCAACCGCAACGTTGTCACGCCGATCGCTGCCAGACATTGGACGAAGAACAGCCCCCGTGAAGCTTTCACGGCTGATCTTGTGCCTCAGGTTGCCCTCTGTCTCCTTGATTCCGCGCTTTCTCCGACGGCCACTTAAAGCCCGCCAACTGCAAGCTTGACCGGGTGGGCCGCCGCCTCGCTATAGGCGACTGGCCAGCAGGGCGTACCCGCGTACCGGAGGCGGTAGGGCTCCAATCCCTTCCCACAAGGGTCCGTTGCAGCACGGTGCTGCGTGCTTCGAGACGCCGGCCCTTCGACAAGCTCAGGACCGGCCCCTCAGCATGACGAGCGTGGGTGGGCTGCAAAAAACTGTGCTAAATCAACTGCACAATCGTCATGCTGACGAGCGCGAGCGACGCTTGCGCGTCTCGAAGCACGCAGAGACTTACGCAAGGCCCCTTAGGGGAGGGAAAAGGGGTTAGGCTTCCCAGCGCTGCACGATGGCGCTCATGTCCGGGCGGACGCGCTCGAGGGGGTCCTCCGACGGCGTGCCGAGGTGAATGAAGCCGGCGACCTGTTCGGTGTCCGCCACGCCCAGGAGGGCGCGGGCGTCGGGGTCGAAGGCGTACCAGTCGGTGATCCAGTTGGCGCCGAACCCCATGGCCTCGGCCGCGAGCAGCAGGGTCATGCACACCGCCCCGGCCGACATCTGCTGCTCCCACAGCGGGATGCTGGCCGGCTTGGGCGATGAGATCACCGCCACGGTGAGCGGCGGCAGGGCGATCTTGGCGAGGACCGCCCTCGCCTTTTCCGGCGCGGCCTGGCGGTCGACCAGGGCCTGCAGCCGTCTGACGAACGCGTCCTTGGCCTCGCCCTCCAGCACCACGAAGCGCCACGGCGCCAGCTTGCCATGGTCGGGGACCCGGGCCGCCAGCCGCAGCAGGTCCGCGAGCTGGGCCGCATCCGGGCCGGGCGCCCGCAGGGCCTGGGCCGAGGCCGAGCGGCGGGACGCCAGCAGCGCCAGGGTTTGCGGCGAGGCGGTCACCGGACAGGGCGCGCCAAAGGCAGGGGCGGCGGGGACGGTCATGAGGCGGGCTCCGTGATAGGCGCCTGATCCCGCTATCGGCTAAGAGGCGGGCGCGCAACGGGGGCGGGGCATGGCTGACGCGGACGACGGGCTCGACTGGCTGCGGCCGCACGGGGACGGCTGGCAGGTGGTGGGCGAGCCCACGGCCCTGCACGACAACCCGTGGTTCGCCGTCGACCACTACCGCGCCGTCGCGCCGACGGGGCGGCCGGCCAACTACTATCTGCAGACCTACAAGAACCTGGCCGTCGGCATGCTGCCCCTGCACGCGGACGGAACGGTGACCCTGGTCGGCCAGTGGCGGTTTCCGTTCTCGTCCTACAGCTGGGAAATCCCCGAGGGCGGCTCGCCCCACCACGAGCCCCCGCTGGAGGGGGCGCGGCGCGAACTACGCGAGGAGGCGGGGCTGGAGGCGGCGCAGTGGCGGCAGATCCTGACGATGCAGCTGTCCAACTCGACCTCGGACGAGCTGTGCCTCGGCTATCTCGCCACCGGCCTGAC
>NCDQ01000728.1 GCA_002280275.1 Caulobacter vibrioides
TGATCGGACGCCGACCTGACCCGTCTTGACGTGATCGATCGCGGCCTCGTGCGGGACGAGCCCCGGCCTGATCGCCCCTCGGCTTTGTGGTGAGCCCAAGTTGATCCGCGTTTCGATTCCTGCCAGCGTTGTCACTGGGGGTAGCGTGCCGATGGAAGACAGTGAGCAGAACCGGGGCGAACCTCCTCGTAGATCGGGAGCCGGCAGTGATGACGGACGCCGCCGGCGGTCCCAAATAGGATCGGGTGTGGCCCTGATCGTCGTGTCTATCGTGGTGTCGCTGGCGCTTCTGGCCTCGCCGGTTCGGAGCTTCTCTAGCGAAGCTACGGTGCTGCTGCTCGGCATGTCTTCGGTTTCAGGAATCTGGGGCGTCGTCCGAATCTACCGAGCCTGGCGCGAACAAAGCTAAGGCCCACCCCGCTCTCGCGGGATGGGCCGGTTGTGCTTAGGCGGTTTGGGTCGCCTTGGCCGTGATGCCGCTGCAGATCTCGATGCGGATCTCGGTGGAGTATTTCTCGACCCCGCCAGCGTCCACGAACTTGCGCGTCTTCAGCGCTCCCTGGACGTAGACCGTCAGGCCCTTCTTGCCGGACTTTTCCAGATAGTCGACGATGCCCGGGACGAAGGTGCTGCACCGATGCCACTCGGTCTTGCTCTTCCACTCGCCACTTTCGCGGTCGCGGTAGCCTTCTTCGGTGGCGATCCGGATGTTGGCGACGCGGTCGCCGTTGCCCAGGGTCTTGATCTCGGCGTCAGCGCCAAGGTTTCCGAGCAGAGTCTCGCGGGTCTGCCCGCGATCACGGAGACGCCCAGGGCGTGGCTTCAGGCTGGACCCAAAGTCCGGTCGGCGGGAGGAACCGGGTTGGCAGGCCTTCGGGCCGAAACCCGGAGGGGCCCGTCGTCCGCCTGCCTGCAGGTCGACTTTGAGGGACGGCCGCCACGCCCTAGTCACCGAGTGATCGATCGCGGGTTCCTTGCGACGGCCAGGTCTTTGATTGGCGGGCTTGGAGGGGCGAAACGAAATGCGTGTTGAAGGGTGACAGCGGAAGCCCTGGTCCGACGCCAAATCCTGGAAAGGTGACGCGCTTCAAAATCACGCCACCGAACGGCCGAGCCCGAAACAGACGCAGGATGAGCATCCAGGGGCCGGGCAGCTGCAGTCCGCTAGCTGTACGACGCAGGGAAAACCGTAAGGGCGTTGGGGGGAGGACACCGGTTGGGCTAGCAGCATGAGGCTGATGGCTGGGCGCGGTATTTCACCGAGCCGGTCGCGAGTAGCGGCTTTTTGGCCTGGCGCAGCGCGCGGTCAACCGAGCATCTCCAAGGACGGGTTCGCCCATCTGGAGCCCATAGAGGCCCGCCGCCTAGGGGAATTTGGCG
>NCDQ01000289.1 GCA_002280275.1 Caulobacter vibrioides
GGGCATGAAGACCTATCACGAGGAGATCTTCGGCCCGGTGCTGCAGATCGTCCGCGCTGAGACCATGGAAGAAGCCATGGCCCTGCCGTCCGAGCACCAGTACGGCAACGGCGTCGCCATCTTCACCCGCAACGGCCGCGCCGCGCGCGAGTTCGCGGCGAACGTCAATGTCGGCATGGTCGGGATCAACGTGCCGATCCCGGTGCCGGTGGCCTATCACAGCTTCGGCGGCTGGAAGCGCTCGGCCTTCGGCGACACCAACCAGCACGGCGTCGAGGGTGTGAAGTTCTACACCAAGGTCAAGACGGTCACCGCCCGCTGGCCTGAGGGCGAGGTGGCGGATTCGAGCTTCGTCATCCCGACGATGAAGTAGCGATCACCTGTGTCTTCCCGGAAGCCTCGAAGAGGCTATCCGGGATCCAGGGGCGGTGCGCACGGCGTTTCTTCACCCCCTGGGTCCAGGCTCTCCGCTACGCTACGGCCGGGATGACACGATAGGGGCTGCGGCATGAGCAATCTGGTTCGAAGATCCTTCCTGACGCTCACCGCCGCCGGCCTAGCCGCGCCCGCCGCCTTCGCCCAGAGCAGCGCCGAGCTGGCCGCCATCGGGCAGTACGGCGACAAGGCCGCGCCCTTCACCGTCTTCGAGCAGGACGGCGCGCTCCATATCGATGGGGAGGGCTTCAAGGCCGCGCGCCTGCGCCCGCTCGGCGGGGGGCGCTACGCCATCGCGGGCGGCGGCGAACTGATCGTGGAGACGGGCGCGGTTCGCCTGAACGGCAAGCCTCTGGCCTTCCACGACTTCGGCGCCGAGGTCGAGGCGGCGATCCGTCAGGCCGTACGTGCCGATCCGGCTCTTCTGCGCCAGCGGGCCCTGGCGGCCACGCCGCCGGTCGAAACAGCCGACAAGCTGCCTTCGGATCTCGTCGACATTCGGACGATCGCGCCGGGGATCAAACTCGACATCCGCTATGCCGGCGCGAACAACTTCATGGGCATCCCGCTCTATGAGACGCCGGCGGCCTATCTGCAGCGACCGGCGGCCGAGGCTTTGGCGCGCATCCATCGCGCCCTGGCGGCCAAGGGCTATGGCCTCTTGGTCCACGACGCCTACCGTCCCTGGTATGTGACCTGGATGTTCTGGGAGGCCACGCCCCCCGAGGCCCGTATCTTCGTCGCCGATCCCGCCCAGGGCTCGCGCCATAACCGCGGCTGCGCGGTGGACCTGACGCTGTACGACCTCAAGACCGGCCGGCCTGTCGAGATGCCCAGCCGTTACGACGAGTTCTCGACCCGCGCCTATGCCGACTTCGTCGGCGGCACGACCAAGCAGCGCGCGCTGCGGACCATCTTGCGGGAGGCCATGGAGGCGGACGGCTTTGTGGTCCTGCCCGATGAGTGGTGGCACCTCGACTACCGCGACTACGCCCGCTACCCGATCGGGACGAAGACGTTCACGGCGCTGGCGGCGGGGTAGGAGCGGTGTTGGGCGCGTCTAGGATGGGGGGATCTGCCGTTCGAGATCCCTCTCTCTTTGAGAGAGGGAGGGGCCCGCGCCGCAGGCGTGGGAGGGTGAGTGGTTAGGAGGGCCGGTCCTAGCCCTCAGTCAGTCCAGCCGCTCTTCGTCACTGCCCGGTCCGGAAAAGCGTACCCACTCACCCTCCCACCGCTTCGCGGTGGGCCCCTCCCTCTCTCCATGAGAGAGGGATTTCGTTTGGCGCCCCGCTAGGGCCAAAAGCCGCCACGACACATCATCGCGCCAGCCTCCGCTCCAGCGCTATCCCCTCGGCCGCCAGGCCAGCACCTCGGCGCTGTGACCCACGCCGACCTTGGCGCACATCTGCTTGACCGGGCACGCCCCGCACTTGGGGGCCTCATGCGTGCACAGCATCTGGCCCAGGCCCCGCTTCATCAGCCAGTGCAGCTCGAAGAGATCATCAGCGGTCCAGGTCGCCGGCGCCATCTCCATCAGGGCGTGATAGGTGTTGGTCGTGTCGCCCGCGCCCACCAGGCCGATCCGCTTGGCGACGCGGTCTACGTGGGTGTCGACCACCAGAGCGCGCATGGCCAGGTCGCTGAAGTTCAGCACACAGGCGGCGACCTTGACGCCCACGCCGGGCAGGGCCTGCAGTTCCCAACGCGCCTGGTCGACTTCCAGGGTTTTCAGGTGGCTCAGCGACAGCCAGCCGACCTTTTCCTCGATCATGCGCAGGGCGGTGGTCAGGCGGCGGGCCTTGTCTTCCGGAAAGGTCACGTCCTGGATGGCCATGGCGACGTGGGCGACCTTGGCGCGCGCCAAGTCCTCCCAGGACTTGAACTCCGAGCGCAGGCGCAGGAACGCCGCCCACGACACTGCGTCGGGCGTGCGGCCGCTGATCGACGACTTCACCAACTGCGAGATGGGATCCATCCGCGCCACTGGCCGCTGCGGCCCAAACTCGCAGAGCAGGGCGTCGCGGACGCTTTCCAGCGGAGACCGGGCCAGGGCTAGGGACAGCTGCATGGGATCTCGCCGAAAGAGAACATAATGGGAACATTATGCGCGCAGCGAAGACTTGTCCACAGCCTTGTTGATCGAAGACTCTAGCTTCGGTAGCGGCCCCACAGCGCCGTCACACGGCGACGCAGGCGCTGGAAGGCCACGCGCACCGGTGTCGGGGCCTTGGCGGGCATGTCGTGCTCGCTGGCCAAATCCACGCCGGCGAAGCGGGCGATCAGGTCACGCAGTTCCGGCTCCTGCACCGCGAGCGCGGCCTGGACCGGGGTCATCCATTCGAGCGTGCGCTGCCCCTGTTCGGGCCAAGCTTCGAGCTGCGCGGTGACCTCAAGGGGGAAAACGTCGACATTGATCAGGCGGGCTTGGCCGTTCTTCAGCCGCTTCAGATAGGGGTATTCGCCGAATGGCTGGGCGGCGATGACGCCCTTCAAGCCGGCTTCCTCATAGGCTTCCTGAGCGGCGGCCTCGGGATTGGAGCGGCCCTTCATCGGCCAGCCCTTGGGGATCACCCAGCGGCGGGTTTCACGCGACGACACCAGAAGAATGCGCAGGGCCTCGCCTTGGCCGCGCCACGGCAGGGCGGCGACCTGACGGCGTTTGCCGGTCTTGCGTCCTTCTGTCTTGTCGCCCGTCTGGCTCACGTCATTCAGAACCTGAGATGAGAATAGAAAAAGACCGTCCTACCTACGCCCGTCGGGAAGGGTTCACGACGTCTCCGGCTTCGACGCGGCGCACCGACGTCGACCATACCGCTCGCGATTGGCTGAGTCGTCGAGACCCTTGCGCTCGCAGCCGATGTGGGCGTGGATCCTGGCGATCCGGATACGCAAGTTACCCGTACGGTGATCGCCCCCAGCGCCAGCCGAGGCGAGGCCCTTACGCGACCTCTGCGATCTTGTCTCCAGAAAATGTCCTTGAACGGATGATAATTGCGACGAACTTCGGGACTGGTGTGGTCAGGCCTTCCAAAAGCCGTGTCGGCGCGCGAAACTTCCTGCATCATTGAGCACCATATCGTGCGCGCCGATGCTCGCGCCGCCCGAACCAGGAGCCTTTCAGCATGGCCTTCACTTTGAGCGTCAACGGAGAGCGCCGCACCGCCGATGTCGACGGCGACACCCCGCTGCTGTGGGTGCTGCGCGACACGCTGGGCCTGGTCGGCGCCAAGTACGGCTGCGGCG
>NCDQ01000290.1 GCA_002280275.1 Caulobacter vibrioides
GGCCGTCACGCGCTCGATGTCGGCCTTGGCTGGCTGTCGCAGCAATAGGCGCCCGGTTTGGATGACGGGACTGTCTTCGATGACGCACATCGGCGCCTCCCAGGTTTCTCCGGTCCTCTTTCATCCGGGACCGTGACGCCGCCGTGGCGCTTTCTGTGACGGCGGTGAGACAAAACAAAAGCGGGGAGCCCGGCGTCCGGACTCCCCGCTAGAGATCGTCTGTCCGGATCGTCTTCTTGCGAAGCACGATCCGAAGAAACTCTGGTTCGTGCTTACTCGGCCGGTTGAGCGGCCGGGGTCACGGTCACGTAGGTGCGATTGTGCTTCTTGGTCACGAAGCCCACCGCGCCCTGGACGAGCGCGAAGAGGGTGTGATCCTTGCCAATGCCCACGCCCGAACCCGGGTAGAACTTGGTGCCGCGCTGACGCACGAGGATGTTGCCGGCGAGAACCTTCTCGCCGCCGAACTTCTTTACGCCAAGGCGCTTCGACTCTGAGTCGCGACCGTTGCTGGACGAGCCGCCTGATTTCTTGTGAGCCATCTTGCTCTCCTACCTTAGAAGGCGTCGCCCTTAGGCTTCGCCTTCCTCCGTCTTGGCGGCGGCCTTCTTAGGGGCGGCCTTCTTCTTGGGGGCGGCTTCAGCCTTGGCCGGAGCGGCTTCGACCGGGGCCGGGATCGTCGCCGGAACGGCGGCGTCGCCGAGGCCGCGAGCGCGGGCGTTCAGGATGACCTTCGGGGTCAGGTCAATCGAACCTTCCCACTTGGCTTCCTTGCCGGCGCCAGCGACCGACGTGACGCGCACGACGGATTCGAACTGGCGGTGACCGCGGGTGCGGCGGTAGCCCTGGCGGCGGATCTTCTTGAAGATCTTCACCTTCTCGCCCTTGCGGGTTTCGAGCAGGGTTCCGGAGACGACAGCGCCGTCAACGGTGGGGGCGCCGACCGTCACGGCCTCGCCTTCGCCAAGCATCAGGACTTCACCGAAGGCCACGGCAGCGCCGGGTTCACCTTCGAGCTTTTCGACCACCAGCAGGTCGCCGGCTTGAACCCGGTACTGCTTGCCGCCGGTTTTGATCACCGCGTACATAGGTTAGCGCCTTAAAAACGTGCGTTCGCAAAATAGGGAACGCCCGCTCGGAAACCCGGCGGGCGAAGAGGGCGCGACTTATACAGCCCGAAGCTCGGGAGTCAACGGCGTAGCGGAGGATTCAGCCGAGGCCCGCGACGAAAGCACACAAGGGGGCGGGAAGCCTCTGGAATGTTACTTTATAACACGCTATATGCGATTTCGTGACTTCGCCCTTCTTCGCCTCGATCGCCGTCACCGCCTTCGCGGTCGCCTTCCTGCACGCCGCGCTGCCGACACACTGGCTGCCGTTCGTGCTGGTGGGGCGCGCGCAGAAGTGGTCGACTGGCCGTACGCTAGGCGTCACGCTGCTGGCGGGCGTCGGTCACGTCGGCCTGACCATCGCGCTCGGTCTGGCGCTAGTGCTTGCGGGCATGGCTCTGCAGCCGTCGCTGGGCGGACTGTTTCACCTGATCGTGGGCGGGCTGATGATCGCGGTCGGCGTCTTTTACATTCTGCGGGGGCGGCACAACCACGCGCTGCCTGAGGCCAGCCGCCGGGCCTACGCGTCTGACCGCGCGGCGATCGTGAGCACGGTTGGGTCGCCTTTGTGGTGCTGAGCGCCGTTCTGATGGCCGCCACTGCGGCGGGCATGCTGATCTTCACCAGCCTCAGCCTGGCCGGCTTCAAGCGTCTGGGCCTGCAATGGGTCGAGCGCTACGAGGAGACCATCCTGGGCGTTGCCCTCGTGCTGGTCGGCCTGGCCGTTGCGTTCCTCAAGACGTAAAGCCCGCTTTCGTTCGGCGGTCAGGGCGCCTAAATAGCGGCCATGACCCAGACTGTTCCGACTTCCGGCAAGATCCCCGTCACCGTGCTCACCGGCTATCTCGGCGCCGGCAAGACCACTTTGCTCAATCGCATCCTCACCGAGGAGCACGGCAAGCGCTACGCCGTGATCGTCAACGAGTTCGGCGAGGTCGGCATCGACAACGACCTCGTGGTCGGCGCGGACGAAGAAGTGTTCGAGATGAACAACGGCTGCGTCTGCTGCACCGTTCGCGGCGACCTGATCCGGGTTCTCCAAGGCCTGATGAAGCGCAAGGGCGGTTTCGACGCGATCATCGTCGAGACGACGGGCCTGGCCGATCCAGGCCCCGTGGCCCAGACCTTCTTCGTCGACGACGACGTCAAGGCGCGCACCGCCCTCGACTCGGTCACGGCCGTGGTCGACGCCAAGCACATCCTGTTGCGCCTGTCGGACAGCAAGGAGGCCGTCGAGCAGATCGCCTTCGCCGACCAGATCGTGCTGAACAAGACCGACCTCGTGTCCGAGGACGATTTGCGCCACGTCGAGGCGCGTATCCGTCGGATCAACCCGCTTGCCCCGATCCACCGCGCTCAGCGCTCCAATGTTCCGCTGGACGCCATCCTGGGCAAGCACAGCTTCGATCTCGAGCGGATCACCGACCTGGAGCCGGATTTCCTCAATCCCGCTCACGGCGAGCCGGGCCACGTGCATGACGAGCACTGCGGCCACGACCATCATCACCACCACGATCATGGCCATGATCATGTGCACGATGAGCACTGTGGTCATGACCACCACCATCACGACGCCAAGAGCGACGTGCATGATGACGGCGTCAAAGGGATCTCGCTGACGCTGGACAAGCCGGTGGACGGCCAGAAGATCACCGCCTGGCTCAACGACCTGCTGGCCCGTCGCGGCCCCGACATCCTGCGCGCCAAGGGCATCATCGACGTGAAGGGCGAAGACAAGCGCCTCGTCTTCCAGGCCGTGCACATGATCCTGGAGGGCGACTTCCAGCGCCCGTGGACCGACAAGGACAAGCGCTACAGCCGCATGGTGTTCATCGGCCGTGATCTCGACGAGGCCGAGCTGCGTGCGGGCTTCGAGGCGACGGCGGCTTAAGGGAAACTCTTCCTCTCCCCTTGCGGGAGAGGGTGGCCCGAAGGGGCGGGTGAGGGGTTGAGGACGATATCCGCCGCGATAGGCCTGACCGCCGTCGCGGCGCTTTCGTAGGTGCGACCCCTCATCCGTCGGCCTTCGCCGACACCTTCTCCCGCAAGGGGAGAAGAAGTTTCGTAAAACAAAGAAAAAGCCCCGGAGCCTGAAGCTCCGGGGCTTTCGTATTTCTGCCTGTCTGCCCGAGGATCCTTAGTGGATGTCCTCGTTGATCAGGCCGACCTTGAACCAGCCCGAGGTCTGCAGCTGGTTCAGCACGCCCATGAAGTCGGCGTACAGCACGTCGGCGTCGGCGCGGATCATGATGCGCTGATCGTCCTTCGGGCCGGCTTGGCCGGTCGCGGCGAACTTGGCGTTCAGATCGTACTCGAGGTTGTCGAGGCTGCTCTGCTTCTCAGCGATGAAGATCGCGCCCGACTTTTGGATCGAGATGAAGACCGGTTCCTTCGGCTTCGGCGCGTTCGGCGGCGGCGGGACCGCCGGCGGAAGATCGATCTTGATCGACGTCACAGCCATCGGCACGGCGACCATGAAGATGATCAGCAGCACCAGAAGAATGTCCACGAAGGGCGTGACGTTGATTTCGGAGTTCTGGCCCAGATCGTAACGGCCACCACCGCCGCCAGCAAGTTTAGCCGCCATAGCCTGCACTGTCTCCCAGAAGGCCGCGCGCGTCGCACAGGCCTGAAATGTCGTTACCTCGCCACGTCTGGCGCAGACGGGCGCGGAAGTAAAGCCCGACGTCGCGGCGCAATAGCAACCCCCTTTTTGACTCTTTTTGGCGGAACGCCGTTCGAATGGGCGCCGCGCCGAGCCGGGGTTCGCGCGGCGCGCGAATGTGACGCTTTCCGAAAGAGTCTAGTCGTCGCGATCCTCCTGTCTTATCTCGCGCGCATGATCTTTTCGTTCGACGCCTTCGTCACCGACGCCCTGTTCGACCGCTCCGGCCGCGCCATGTTCGCCTTGGGCGACGGCACGGTTCGCCTGCAGACCGAGGAGGGATTCGTCACGGTCGAGGCGCATGGCGGCCCGCTCGGCGGCGCCGTTCTGGCGGCGGCCGTCCACCCCAGCGGCGTCGGGATCGTCACCGGTGGCGACGACGGCCGCGTGGTCTGGAGCCGAATCGAAGGCGGCGAGGTCGTCGCGACCCTGATCGCCGAGGTGAAGAACAAGTGGATCGAGCACGTGGCCGCCAGCGCGGCCTCGGGTCTGATCGCCTTCACCGCCGGCAAAGAGGTCCATGTCCGCGACGCCGCCGATCCGGCCTTCGCGCGCGTGTTCGCGCACGAGAAGACGGTGTCGGGCCTGACCTTCGAGCCCAAGGGCCGGCGCCTGGCTTCGGCGACCTATGGCGGCGCCTATCTCTGGTACGCCCGTATCGCCGACCAGAAGCCGACGATCCTGAAATGGGCCGGCAGCCATATCGCGGTGGAATTCAGCCCGGACGGCAAGTTCCTGATCTCGTCCATGCAGGAGAACCAGCTGCATGGCTGGCGCCTGTCGGACGGCAAGGACATGCGGATGGGCGGCTATCCGTCCAAGATCAAGAGCGTGGCCTTCTTCGACAAGGGCAATCTCTTGGCGACGGCCGGCGCGTCGGGCGCGGTGATCTGGCCGTTCGCGGGCGCCAATGGCCCGATGGGCAAGGAGGCCGCCGAGATCGGTTTCTCGCGCGATTCGATGGTGGTCCGCGTGGCGGGGATCGATCCGCAACCGGTCTGCATCGCAGGTCAGGACAACGGCAAGATCTGGGCCGCCCACATGCGCAACGGCCGCATCGAGACCCTCAAGGCCGAAAAGGGCGCGTCCATCAGCGCCCTGTCGGTCAGCGCCGACGGCAAGACGATGGCCTGGGGCGACGAGAGCGGCGAGGCCGGAGTGCTTGAGATCCCCGACCTGTCCGGCCCGCGTCAGTTCGCGGGCTAGAAGCCCTTCAGCTCCGCCCATTCCTCGAACGGCGCCCGGCGTGACCGGAAGTTGTTCACCGGCGCGTCGGCGTCGCGGTAGCCCAACGCCATGCCCGAGAAAAGCATGTGGCCCTCGGGCAGGCCGACATGCTCGTCGACCAGCTTGTTGTAGTGCGACCAGAACTCCTGCGGGCAGGTGTCGAGACCGCGCTCGACGGCCAGCAGCATGAAGGTCTGCATCAGCATGCCGACATCGCTCCACTGCGGCGGGCCGCAGCGGCGATCGATCGAGAAGAACAGCTGCAC
>NCDQ01000291.1:0-4140 GCA_002280275.1 Caulobacter vibrioides
CCGGGATCGGCCAAGGGCGTGATGTTCATCACCATCGAGGACGAGAGCGGCGTGGCCAATCTCGTCATCTGGCCTACGCTCTACGAGAAACAGCGCCGGGTCATTCTGGGCGCCAGCCTGCTCGGCGTCGATGGGAGGATCCAGCGCGAAGGCGACGTCGTTCACCTGGTCGCCTACAAGCTCCATGACCTGGCCGACGTCCTCCATACCCTGCAGACACAGTCCGGCGACCAGGGCGACATGGACTGGACCCGGCGCAGCCGCAATTTCTGTTGAGGCCTGTCGGCGCTTGCGGTGGCGGTTACCGCACGCTCTTTCTGAGGATCGCCATAGCCTCAAGTCGCGCGCAGGCGGCGTTGTGGGCCAAGGCCGTGTCCGAAGACTGGAGGTACTCGCAGGCAAAGGCTTCGACGGCGCTGTCGAGCGCTTTGCAGAAAGCGATTCGATACCGCGACGCGTAGAAGGCGGCCTCGCACGACAGGTCCTGGAAGAGAAATCGAGCGCTAGACAGGGAGCCGCCTACCAGCGCGGCAATCTGCAGAACCTGGGCATCGAACCGGGCTTTGGTCACGGGCGAGCTCCATCGGCGCCGGGGTCGTGATCGCGAGGACGCCGCGCGGCCGAACCTTTTTCTTCTTCGAGGTGAGATTAGAGGACGTGGGCGGCACGTCCACTGAATAGCCAAGGCGCTCCCGGAGGCTGGGGGGCGGCGACACAAACGGGCTGTGGCGAGAAAGGATTCTTACTGACCGCGCGCCAATTAGACGCCATCGTCAGGTTCACTATCCCGTCATCGTCAGAGGACCCGCATGATAATCAGACTGCGCTCCGCGCTTATCTGCGAGACCGTGAGGGGGCGGGGCGGCCAGACGGATCTGCTTGGGATCGCCGGCGTGGAACTGTTGGCCTACAACAAGCCAGGCCTGCTCGATTGTTTCCTCACGGCCCAGCTAGAGTTGGATCGCCAACCGACCTTTGGCCGCGTCCGGGTCAGCTGTACAGGACTGGAGAAGGACTTCCCATTTGCGGTACCGGCAGGTCATCCTCATGCGGGCTTGGCGTTTCCTCTCAAAATCCCCGTGGTTTCGCAAGGCGAGCTTGTGGTCATACTGTTCGACGACAGCCAGAGCGACGCCGAGCCGAGGCGCATTTGTTGGAGCCTTGGCTTCGTGCCGAGGGCGGAACCCACCGACCTTGATGGCGCGGCGATCCAAGCTGCCTGCCAGGCATTCGCCGATACGGTGGCAAACAAGATGGTCAACTGATCAGTGCGGTCAGAGCTGCATTTGAAGACGCGCCCCTAGGTTTCCTTGCTGAAATCTGCCTCGCCACTGACTTTTGGGCGGTCGCTGGCAGCCTGCCGCTCGTCGGCCGGTTCAGGAAACACCTCGTCGTAGATCCGGAGGGCAGCCCCCTATCGGCACGAGAGTATTCTGGCCAATGCCAAGCCTTCTGGTAGATAGCCGACAAGGCGGCGACGTGTGCCGCGTTCGATGTCGGGGGACGCCGCATGACCGAGCTGAATAAAGACGAGATGATCGCCCTCACCACCAAGGTGGTGGGCGCATTCGTAGGCAACAACCGCGTGGCCGTCGCCGACCTGCCTGGACTCGTACAGAGCGTGTACAGCGCCTTTGCTTCGGCCGGTGTTCCGCTCGCCACCGAAGCCGCAGCTCCTGTCGAGAAGCCAACCGCCTCGCAGATCCGCAAAAGCATCACGCCTGACGCTTTGATCAGCTTCGAGGATGGTCGGCCCTACAAGACGCTCAAGCGCCACCTGACCACGCACGGCATGACAGTGGCCGAGTACAAGGCAAAGTGGGGCCTGCCGAACGACTATCCGACGACGGCGCCGGCCTACAGCGAGGCCCGCAGCGCCATGGCGAAAGCCCTCGGCCTGGGTCAAGGCGGACGCAAGGCGAAGGCTCCGGCCAAAGCCCCAGCGCGCGCCAAGAAGGCTTAGCCAGCGGTACCTATCCGAGATCGTCAGCTAGGCGCGTTTGCCTAGCTGACGCCGAGGGGCGTCAGCCTCCGAAACTCGCTCTCGGCGCCGGCGATCAACGCATCGATGGTTGCCGCATCCTCCGGCCCTCGTTCCCGATGGAAGTTGGCGCCGTAGGTGGGCATGGCCGAAAGGCCGCCGGGATAGGTCACGGTCGCGGGCGAACCGTTCTCGAACACGACGGCTTCGACATAGGTGGGATCTGAATAGGTCTCGGCCCGGATCTCATAGGACCGGCCGGCGTGCTCAAAGGTGCTGGTTCTCAGAATGGACATGCTGGGACCTCCATCGAACTGCTGAGAGACTGACGGGTGACCTTATCCGACGTCAAGCCGGGGGCGAGTTCGCTCAATGAAACGAACCATGGTGTCGATTTGATAGAGCGCAGCCGCCAGATGCGCTTCGACCTCTGAAATTGTCAGAGCTAGGTGACGGCCGATCTGGTCGTAGTCGAGCGCTTCGATGCAGCTCAGCATGAAAACGTCTCGTGCGGCACCCTGCAGTCGCAGGAGGGCGTAATAGGTCACCTCCTGGCTGTCGTGAGGATCAAAGCCTCCGCCGGCCCATAGACGCGGGTGGCGCCAACGCCACCATTGGATCGGATCAAACTGCCAGTATTTCCAGGGACGGCGCATCATCCGCCCTCGCGGGGGATCGCATTGGTGGGGCTGTCTGGAACCTGAACGCCGATGGCGGTCGCAACGGCGGTGATTAGGTCTTGCACCGTCTGGCAGGCGTCGAGCCAGCACACCGATGCGATGGTCTCCGCCGGCATGTGGGGAATGGTGTGAGTTTTGTAGTAGGGATTGAGCGCCGCCGCGATCTTGGCCAATCCGGGTGGCGCGCCATCGAACCCAGCCCGCTTTGCGCTTTTCAACGCTTTGAGCAGGTCATGGCGGACGTGAATGCGGTTCCAGTCGTCGCTGATCCCCCGGTGAAGAAGATAGGCTTTCAGCGCAAGTTCGATCGCGATGGCCAGGAAGTGCCGCGCGCCGTCCGGGAACCGTGGGACCAGCTCATCCGTGCCATTCCAGAAGCTCCTGGCGTTGCGGAGGAACCGCTCGGCTAGGCGGCGGTCGTTGCGGCCGTGCCGTCGATGGAGCGCGTCATTCCTCATGTCAGACGGCTCAGCGTCTTGAGGTCTCGCACGGCCCGGACCATGAGGCCGTGAACCTCTTCGTATCCGTCGGGATAGAGAAGCCGCGTCGCGATGGTCAGGTTTGCCACCACTGCCGCCACGCTCGCCGCAGGCGTTGAAGGCAACGCCTTCAGCAGCGCATCGCTCTTCCTATCCAACGCTTCGAGTTCAACCGCTATCTCGTCGAGCCTACGCGCCTGCGGCAACGCGCGGCGTTGGTTCTCGGAAAGACGAAACCAGTTGAATTCGCGAGCTAGAAAGCTCTCATGCCGACCCCACTCGGCGCTCAAGCGCTCCCGCTCTGCTTCAACGGCGAACCACCTTTCACACGCGGCGATAGTCGGATCGGCGGCGGCGGCGGCGCCAGCCTGTCCAGCAAGCACCGGCGTGGCAGAAGCGCCGACTAACACGGCGCGTCTCGACAGTTCGGGTAGGCGCGCGACCGCGCCTCCCGTCTTTCGACGTGAGCCCATGGCCTCAACTCTTATGATTGCCTATGACCCTCTAGTACCACGCGAACGCCGCACGCGGCCTGTTGAATTGGAACCAGCAGGAATTGGCGGCTGCTTCCGGGCTTTCGCTATCGAGCATCAGGCGAATGGAGGGGCCGGATGGAACTGGCCAACGAGCTGCTGCGAACGTCGAGGCGGTGCGCTTAGCCCTCGAAGGCGCTGGCGTGATCTTTCAAGCTGCGGGTGCAACGCCAACCGGTGGACCGGGCGTGAGGCTAAAAGAGTAGGTCGCATTTATCGCCTTGCGGCTCACTAGCGCGCGCGAACAGTGACCTTGCAGTTCTGGTCCTTCCCGGCCTTGGCCGCCGCTCGCCGGCAGACCTCCAGCGCTTCCCGATTGTCCCGCTCGAACTGCGACATCTCAACGATCCGCGCCCAATCCTGCGGGCTGACGCCGTGCATCATCTGTCCGCCCGCCGTCCAACGATCCTGCTTCAGCGTGGCCGCCGCCATCCGCTCGGCAACCTGCCAGCGATCGGGCAAGGCGC
>NCDQ01000291.1:4146-6851 GCA_002280275.1 Caulobacter vibrioides
GCGGACGCGACACGACTTCGCCGAGCGCCCGCACAGCATCGTCCAAACCGCGCTGCGCCCGCGACCAGTCGCCCTGAGCCTCCTGCCGGGCGCGTGTCGCGGCGGCCTGGACCTCTCCGGCCACACGGGTCGGCGTCAGGCTGAGTAACGGCGATTGGGCCAAGGCCTCGATCCGTTTGTCCACCGCCGCCAACTGCCCGGCCATCTTTCCCAACGTCGGACCATAATCGACCGGCTCATGGCGTTCTTCCGCCGCCGCCAGGCCCTCGACCGCCCGCCGCAACAAGGCGACCTCAGTCCTCAGTTGACCAAACGCTTCCTCGGCCGGATCGCCATAAGCCTCGTCCATCACGCCACTTTACCTTTCCCAACCACGGTCGCGGTTCTTGCTGGGCTCGTCACCTGGGCCGCGCCCACGATCATGGTCCATGCCCTTCTTCAGATCCTGGGCCGGCGCGCCGCGCGCCTTGTCGGGCGCCAGCCGCTCCATCTTCATCGCCGCGAGGGCCGGCCCGGTGCGGCCTTGGGCCGCCGCCGTCAGCAGCACGGGGTTTCTCTCCACCACGCTCGCCAGGTGCTTGGCCGCGCCGGGCCACAGACCCGCCACGCCCTGGGCGCCGCGCTCCAGGCTCTGCTTCTGGTGCTCCAGCATCGGCAAGCCTGCCTGCCGCATGCGTTGCACGTCCATCACCGCCGCCGCGTAGCCGCGCACGGCGCGATGGGCGGCTCGGGCGCCCTGGCCGATGTCGGGCGTCTTGGTCTGCGCCGGCTTCGGATTGAACCCGGCGAACCGGCCGCGTCCGGCGCCATCGGCCGGGCCGTCGATCGACCGCCGCGCCGCGAACGCCTTGGGATAGTCGAGCGCCATATCCATGGGTGCGATCGACGGTGACGCCCTGGGACTTATGGATGGTCGTCGCGTAGCCGTGATCCAGATCGTTGTAGGTCTTCAGATCGACGCTGATGCGCCGCCCATCGTCGAGCCGCACGCCCATGGCGCCCTGGCCGATGGTTTCGACCGTGCCCAGCGTGCCGTTCTTGACGCCCAGCGAGCGCTCGTTGCGCAGGAACATCACCCGGTCCTGGGCCGCGAAGTCGCGCATGCCGCGCGTGGTCTTCACGCCATGGTCTGGCCCAAGCTCGCCGTCGGCCTTCATGCGCTCGCGGGCTAGGGCGTTGAGGGCGCCGACGTCTTCGCGGGTATAGGCCAGCATCATCCGCGACGCCTGCGGATCGGCTTGGCGTTCGCTGGCCCAGCCGTCGATCACGGCGCCGCGCGCCGAGTCCTTGCCGTCATGGCCGTGGACCATGCCGGCCGCCTCATAGGCAGCTAGGGCTTGGTCCGTGCGTCCGGTCGCCAGATGCCGCGTGGCCTGCCGTTGCCAGTCCTCGCGCTGACGGCGGATCTGGCTGATCTCGGCCGCGCCGTGCCGCTCGGTCAGGGCGCGGAACGCCGCGCCGGCCTCAATGGCCTGAAGTTGCTCGGCGTCGCCGACCAGCACCACCTTGGCCCCGGCCTGCTCGGCGTGATCAAGCACCCGCTGCATTTGCCGTGAGCCGACGAGGCCCGCCTCGTCGATCACCAGCACGTCGCCGGACGACAACTGATCGCGACCGCGCGCCCAGCCATATTCCAGGCTGGCGATCGTCCGGGACGGGATCGCCGATCCGCCCTCAAGGTTCTCGGCTGCAATGCCCGATAACGCCGCGCCCTGAACGCGATAGCCCTGCGCCTCCCAGGCGTCCTTGGCGACGCCGAGCATGGCGCTCTTGCCGCTGCCGGCGTAGCCGACGACCAAAGAGAGCCGCTCGCGCCCGGTGACATGGGCGAAGGCGTCGCGCTGCTCTTCGGACAGCGTCAGGCCGGCCGCCGCGCTCTTGGCTAGGGTGGCCTCCTGACGGCCGGCGCTGACGCCGTGGTCGCGCCGCTCGGCCATGCCTTCCGCCGACCGCTCCAGCCGCCGTTCGACATCGAGCATTTCGCGACTGGTGAACCGCTCGCGGCCCTGGCCGTCGCGGCCCAGCGCCACCAGTTCGGGCGAGTTCCTGATCGCGCTTCTGACTTGGTCGAACTGCGCCTTGCCGTCGCTGTGGCGGTGAGCGAAGCGGGCTAGGTCGTGATCGGTGAACGTCGCCTGCTGGTGGGTGATCGCCGACAGGGCGATCCTCGGCTCGGCGATGATCCGCTCGCCATTACGCCGGGCGATCTCGCGATGGTCCTGGGCGCGCTGCGCGGCCTCGCCACGATCGTCACGCCGCGAGCCGGCGGGGCCGATCTTGTCTTGCGGCTCCAGGTCGATGCCCTGGTCCTTGAACGAGCGATGATCGATCCGCGCCTCGATCCCGAGTTGGGCGAGGCGCTCGTTGACGTGTTCGCTCCAGGCGCCGCGCCAGTGGTTCAAAAGCTCGGTGCTGTTCCAGTCGCGGACCTTGCCGCCGAACCGTGCCGCGCCATCCTGGTCATGCGCCACCTCGCGCATGGTCAGCATGACGTGAGCGTGCGGCTTGGGACCGCCATCCTCGGCGATGTCCCAATGCACATTGAGGTCTGCGACCATGCCGCGATCGACGAACTCGCGCTGCACGAAGTCGCGGGCCAGGGCGATCCCTTGTTGCTGATCCATCTCGCGCGGGATCGAGAACTCCACCTCGCGAGCCAGCTGCGCGTCCTTGCGCTTCTCGCCGGCCTCGACCGCGTTCCACAG
>NCDQ01000292.1 GCA_002280275.1 Caulobacter vibrioides
GAGCGCGATTTCCTCGCGCTTGGCGGCCAGGCTTTCCCGCGTGCGTTCGATCGCCTCAAGCTCGGCGGTCAGCAGCAGGTTCTCGATCAGTCCGCCCAGGTGCGCCTGCATGGCTGCGCGGGCGGCCTTGGGATCGCGAGTGCGCAGAGCCTCGATGATCTCTTGGTGTTCGTCGCGCAGCGGGCGCTTGCGGACCAGGCGCGCCTTTTCCAGCATCTGCATGCAGAGCCGCGAGCGATAGCGAAGATCCCAGGTGCTCTCGACGACCCGCACCACGGCTGTGTTTCGCGTGGCCTGGGCGATCGTGATGTGAAACTGGCGGTCGGCCAGTTCGCTCTGCTCCTTCGTCGAGGCCTCGCTGTTCATTTCGGCGACCAGGGTCTCGAGATAGGCCAACTCGTCGTCGGTGATCAGCGTCGCGGCCAGGGCCGCGGCCTCGCCCTCAAACAGGCGGCGCGCTTCGGCCTGCTCGAAGGCGCCGATATCCAGGTCTTTCACGGGCGGCGGCGGCTGGTCCAGGCGCACATAGACGCCTGAGCCCTGGCGCGCTTCCAGCAGTCCCCGCATTTCCAGAGCGATGATCGCGCGCCGGACCGTGGGGCGACTCACCCCGAACTCGTCGGCGAGATCACGTTCGGACGGCAACCGATGCCCCGGCTGATAGACACCTTCGGCGATCGCGGTGCTGATCGACGCGGCCACCTGCTGATAAAGGCGGGTGGCGTCAGGAGACGAAGTGTCCAGCGAGAGGGTCGACATCGCAGCGGCCGCAAACAGACGCCCGGAAACGGCGCAGCCCAACGACTAGCGCGCGCACGCCCCCGTCACAAGGCGTCGCGATCAAAGTGGCCTTACCAAGATGTCGGGGCGACCGGAGGGTAGGGACTCCGGCCGCCATCGTCGGCCGCCCCGGGAGGAGGTTGGCGCAAGGTACGCAGCGCCTTGGTCGACGAGCGCCCGACCGGTCGACGATTGAGGCCAGCCGTCCGAGCTCACGCACCTTAGCCAAATTGGCTAGGCACGCAATCAAAAATGGCCTGACCAATAAGCAAAATTGAGCAGAAAGTTATACAACCAATTTGGTAGCGCTCTCACCTGGGCGGTTTAGGCGGCCTGCCGCAGTCCCCACGGATAGGCCGGATAGTATCGGGCCATCATGCGCCCCACATATGCAACCAGCCTCGGATAGCGCTCGGCTTGGCTGCGCAGGGGCGCGTCGGAGAACGGGGTCATGATGGCGGCCAGCATGGCGAACGCGGTAGCGTCCACACCCACCGGATGGGTGTCACGCATCAGATAGGCCTTGTCTTCCAAGAGCTCGTCCAAGGCCCGCAGCGACAACCCGCCCAACCACGCGACCTCCTCCCGCAAGTGCCGGCCGACACCGACTGCGCGGATATTAGCGCCCACCGCCTCCTTCAGCCCCTGGCGAAGCTCATCGCGCAGGTGAGCCGGCGCCTGATCGAACCAGCGTGCGGGCCCCTTGTCGAAGTTGGCGGGCTCTAGGAACCGGAAATAGCTCGACACCCATCCCAACTGGTTTTCGATCATGCGCTCGATAGCCCAGGCCTGCGCCCGCTCCTTGCCGCTCAAGCCGATATCGAGGTCGACATCGTACTTCCGCTCGATGTGCACGCGGATGAAGGTGGAGTCGCCGATCGCCTGGGCGGCGTCTTCGATCCAGGGCAACTGCCCCTTCGGCGCCGTCTCGCGGCTGCCCACCGTCTTGCGGTAGTCCAGCCCCGCCATCATCAACTGGACCTCGGTCTTGGTCACATACGGGCTGATTTCGGGCAGTCCGAAACCGGGCCCCGTGGCGAACAGCGTGATCATCGTCCCTCTCCATCCCGAATGTCGCGATGACGACTTGCTACCGCCAGCCTCCTGCCAGCATGCTGTCAGCAACGCCCCTGGATAGTGAAGCTCATGAGACGCGCCGAACGCCTTTTCCAGATCATCCAGATCCTGCGCCGCAGCCGCGCGCCGGTCACCGCCGACGCCATCGCCGCCGAATTGGAGACCTCCAAGCGCAGCGTCTATCGCGACATCGCCGCCCTCGTGGGCCAGCGCGCGCCCATTCGGGGCGAGGCGGGCGTCGGCTATGTCCTGGAAGCGGGATTCGACATGCCGCCGCTGATGCTGACGCCCGACGAGATCGAGGCGGCTGTACTCGGCGCCCAATGGGTGGCGGGCCGTGGCGATCCGGTCCTGGCCAAGGCCGCTCGGGACCTGACCAGCAAGATCGCCGCTGCGGTGCCCGATCGCCTGCGCCCCTATGTGCTGGAGCCTGCGGCCGCCGCCCCGCCGGCCTGGAAGCCTGAAACCGACCGGATCGACGTCGCCCAGGTTCGCGCCTGGATCCACGCCGGCCGCAAGATCCGCCTGAACTACAGCGACGAGGCGGGCGCGATCAGCGAGCGCGTGATCTGGCCCGTCACGGTCGGCTATCGTGAGACGATCCGGATCATCATCGCCTGGTGCGAGCTTCGCGCCGCGTTCCGCACCTTCCGGACCGATCGCGTCGTCGGCGCCGAGTTCATGGACGAACGCCACGGCAAGCGCCCCGCAGTCCTCCGCGCCGAGTGGCTCCGCTTCCGCGAGGCGGAAGTCGCGGCCTGGGAGGCGCGAGCAACGGCCGGCTGCTGACCGCTAGAGGCCGTGCCGCTTGGCGAAGGCCTCGAACAGCTCTGGCCAGGCCGCCACCGGCTTGCCCGCGACGAACCGTAGTCCAAAGCCGTGCCCGCCCTCCTGGAAGATGTGCATCTCGGTGGGGACGCCCTTGGATTTTAGAGCCGAGAACATCAGCAGCGAGTTCTCAACGGGAACGGCCTTGTCGTCGGCGGCGTGCAGTTGGAACACCGGGGAAAGGCCCTCCCGCACCTGCTTTTCCGGGGAGAGTTCGATCACCCGCTCGGGCGTGTCTCGCTGGGTGAGGAGTTGTTTGCGAGAGCCTCCGTGCGCGGCGGCTGGGTCCAAGGTGATCACCGGATAGATCAACGCCGACAGATTGGGCTTGGTCGGCAAACTGTCCGCAGCGTCGATGGCTGGATAGGTATCGGCGTCGAAGCGGGTCGTCAGGTTCGCCGCCAAATGACCGCCGGCCGAGAAGCCCATGATGGCGACGCGATCCGCCGAGAACTTCATCGCCTCGGCGCGGGCCCGGATCAGGCGGATGGCGCGTTGGGCGTCCTGCAGCGGCGCATCGCCCCCGGCGGCCCAGCCATCGCCCGGCATGCGGTAGAACAGGACGAAACAGGTATAGCCGCGCTCGACGAGCCACCGCGCCGTCTCATAGCCTTCCTTGTCCAGCACGACGCGCTCATAGCCGCCGCCGGGGATCAACATCACGGCCGCGCCGTTTGGCGTCTTGGGCCGGAACACGACCAGCTTGGGAGCACGCGTGTGAACCTGGGCCCGATCCTTCAAACCCTTCGGATCGCCCCGCTCGACGATCGCTTCTTCGACATGGACGCCCTCGCCGCCCGGCGCGCCGTTCGGCCACAGCAGGATGGTCTCGGTGGGATCCGGCGGCGTGATCGCTGGATTGTCCATCTTCGCCGCCCTCGCGTCGCCTACCGCCAAGACCCCGAGCACGCCCGAAACAAAAGCGCCCAAGGCGCCGCGCCGGTTCATCATGGCGATACCGCTGGTCGTGGCGACGTTCAGCGAGTCAAAGCCGTTCGCCATGGGAATGCCGATCCGGCGCGCGCACGCCATGACCTCCGGCCTTAGGCCAGGTCCCTCCGCGCCCAGCAAGACAGCGGTCCGGGGGGCAGGCTTCAGCGCCGCGAGCACTTCGTCCGCCGCTGGACTCAAGGCCAGCGCCTCGAAGCCGGCGGCCTCAAGCAGCTTTGCGATCGAGTCGTCCCGGCTCAGCCGCGCCGTCGGCACCGACAGCACCGCGCCGACCGACACGCGGATCGCCTTGCGGTACAGCGGATCGCAGCAGTCGGCGTCGAGAATGATGGCGTCCGCGCCAAAGGCCGCCGCATTACGATAGATGCCGCCGATGTTGTCGTGGTTGGCGATGCCGCAGAGGACCAGCACCACCGCGTGCGCCGGCAGGCTGGACAGCAGGTCGCTCACGCCGATCGCCGGCGGTTTGCGGCCAAGCGCCAGAATCCCGCGATGCAGATGGAAGCCCGCGATCGCGTCCAGCACCTCCTGATCGGCCAGATGCACGGGGGTGTCGTCCGGCAGGCCGGCGAGGACGTCCTCGAGCTTGTCCCGTCTCTTGGGATCGATGAGCAGTGAGACCACCCGCTGGGGCGCGTCGCGCACGAAGGCGCGCAGCACGGTTTCCCCCTCGGCGATGAACAGGCCTTCGCGACCGACCAGATCACGCTCCTTGATCGCCCGGAACGGCGCGGCGGCGGGATCGTCGGGGTGCGAGACTCGATGAAACTGGGGCAAGGGCGGGCTCTGAAGATATCGCTGCGATCAGCGAACACCTCGTATCGGCAGGATCGCCAGACCGCCAGCCAGGGCCAGGCCGCTGGCCACCAGGAAGAACATCCGGAAGTCGCCATGCGTGGGGCCAAGGCTCCAGACCGCCAGGGCCGGCGCCAGCGCTTGGGGCAGCGTGTTGGCCAGGTTGATCACCCCAAGGTCCTTGCCGGCGTCCCGCTGGGACGGCAGCACCTGGGTCACCAGCGCGATATCGACCGCAGAGAAGCAACCGACCCCGCAGCCATAGACGACGAAGGCCGCCACCAGTACCGGCCAATCCGGGGACATCGAGAAGACGATCAGCGACAGCGCGACCGTCAGGGCCGCCCCAAAGGCGAAGAGCTTTCGGCGGCGGAGACGGTCAGACAGCACCCCGCCCAGCATGGCGCAGGCCACGTTGAAGACGGTCGAGATCGTCGCCAGAATCGCCAGCCCCTCCTCGGCCCGGCGGCCGGGGAACAGATGCGGATAGTCGACCTCGTCCTTCAGGAAGTAGAGCATGTAGCTCTGCACGAGGCTGAAGGCGACCAGCACCAGAAAGCGCCCCAGCCAGGCGAAGGCGAAGTCCGGGTGCTTGCGCGGACTGACCCACAGGCCCGATACGAACGCGCGAAGATTGAACGGCGGCACGGCGCTCTGGGGCAGCGGGGGGTCG
>NCDQ01000011.1 GCA_002280275.1 Caulobacter vibrioides
GAACGGCTTCGGCGACGCCGCGGACATCGAGGCGACCCGTGCCGGCCTCGCCAGCGAGACCGGCAGCACGGTGCTGTTCCACGGCGCCGACATGTCGAAGCCCGACCAGATCGCGGCGCTGGTCGCGGCGGCGGAGGCCGGGCTGGGCCAGGTCGACATCATCGTCAACAATGCCGGCATCCAGACCGTGGCGCCCATCGAATCCTTCCCGGTGGACCGCTACGACCTGATCATGGCGATCAACATGTCCTCCGCCTGGCATCTCACGCGCCTGACCTTCGCGGCGATGAAGGCGCGCGGCTGGGGCCGGGTGATCAACGTCGCCTCGGCGCACGGCCTGGTCGCCTCGCCCTTCAAATCGGCCTATGTGATGGCCAAGCATGCCGTCGTCGGGCTGAGCAAGACGGTGGCGCTGGAAGGCGCCGAGCACGGCGTCACCTGCAACGCGATCTGCCCGGGCTATGTGCTGACCCCGCTGGTGGAGAAGCAGATCCCGGAAACCGCCCTGGCGCGGGGCATCAGCGAGGCGGCCGTGGTGCGCGACGTGCTGCTCGCCGGCCAGCCGACGCGGCAATTCGTGACGGTGGAACAGGTGGGCGCGCTGGCGCTCTTCCTCGCCTCCGACGCCGCGGCGCAGATCACCGGCACGGCGCTGCCGATCGACGGCGGCTGGACGGCGCATTGAAGCCTTCGGGAGCCCGGCGGGGGCTGCCGGTCCTGGCCGGCGCGCCGCCGGGCTCTGGGCCCGGTCGGGAATACCAGCGGCTCGGCCTGGTGCCGCCCTGGCGCCCCTGCCTTGCCGGTCCTGCCGATGCAACCCGCATTGGCGGCGCCCGGCGCCCTGCAGGGCCGGAAAGCCGCCCGCCGACCCTCAGCAGAATTTCGCGGCGACGTCGGTCGAGGACCGTTCGCCGATATCCTCCCAGTGCCGCGCCAGGAAGGCCTCCGCCCGCGCCGTGCCGAGCGCGAACAGATGGCGCAGGAAGGCCGGATCCGCGTTGAGCTTCGAGGAGGCGTCCATCGCGCCCAGCTCGGCTTCCGCGTCGATGGTGTGGACCAGCACGCGCATGTAGCGCGCACCGTCGAGGTCGCCGCGGTCGATCAGCTCCGTGACGAAGCGGATCATGCGCATCTCCCGCATCAGGGAGGAGTTGAAGGCCAGCGTATTGATGCGGTCCATGATGCCGCGCATGTCGCGCGGCACCGCCGGGATGTTGATCGGGTTGAGCTGGACGATGATGATGTCGGCGCAGCCGCCCATGTAGATCAGCGGGAAGATCGGCGGATTGCCCGAGTAGCCGCCATCCCAATAGGGCTCGCCCTCCACCTCCACCGCCTGGAACAGCTGCGGCAGGCAGGCGGAGGCCATCACCGCCGCGGCGCTCAGCTCCCGCCGTTCGAACACCCGCAGGCGGCCGTTCAGGACATTGGTGGCGCAGACGAAGGCGGCCGGACCCTCGGTGGTGCGCAGCCGCTCGAAATCCACCTCGACGCGCAGTTCGATCGGGCCCGCCGCCAGCGGGATCGGCGCGGTGAAGCTGTCGGCCTGGGGGCTGTCGGGCGTGCAGGTCATGACCCGCAGGTGCTTACCGACCTCATCATCGTGGCTGACGTGCAGGTAGTGAAGCTTCGAGGCGTTGTAGTAGCAGACCAGACCCGCCGCCTGCTGGAAGTGGGCGGGCTCGAAATCCAGCATCGTCGCGGCCGAATAGCAGTGCGCCTGCTGGCGTCGGGCCACCAACGCCTGGGTGAAGACGCTGCCCAGGCTCTCGCGCCCCCAGAGGCGGAGGAAACCGGGGCGCGCCGTCAGGCTGAAGATCGTCTCCGGATACGGCGTTCGCAGCCACTGAAAGTCGATCGGCAGGTCGGCGGCGTTGAAGTCCTCTCGTACCGGCACGACCGGCCAGGGCTGGTCGACCAGTCCCGCCCCCGGCGTCTCCAGCGTGGGATCGCCGGAGCCGTCCAGCGTGCGCGGCCAGCCGTCAGCGCCCCAGGTGAGCTTCTGGATGGCGGTCTCGCGTCCCAGCACGCAGCGCCCCCGGCCCGGCAGCGGCCGTCCGCAGAGGTAGACGATGTAGGTCTGGCCGTCGGCGGTCTCGACCAGGTCGCCGTGGCCTGCGCGGTGCAGCGGCGCGTGCGGGCGATCCCGCGCGGTCAGGAGATAGGTGTCGGGGTGCAGCTCATACGGACCGTCGATCGACCGCGCCCTGGCCAGCGTCGCCGCGTGGCCCCAGCCGGTGCCGCCCTCGGCGGTCAGCAGATAGTACCAGCCGTCGCGCTTGTAGAGATGCGGCGCCTCGGTGAGGCCGATCGACGTTCCTGCGAAGATCACCTTGCGCTCGCCCACCAGCCGTTGCTCGGCGACGGAGAACTCCTGCAGGACGATGCCGGCGAAGCGGTTGTGGCCGGGGCGATGATCCCACAGCTGGTTGAGCAGCCACTTGCGGCCGTCGTCGTCATGGAACAGCGACGGATCAAAGCCCGAGCTGTTCAGATGGATGGGGTCCGACCACTCGCCGTCGATGGTCTCGCAGGTGACGAGATAGTTGTGGAAGTCGCGCAGCGAGGCGCCGGACGCTCCGCCGACCGTCGTGCGTCCATAGCGCTTCACGTCGGTGAAGATCAGCCAGAACCGGCCATCGGCGTACGTCAGGCACGGCGCCCAGACGCCGCAACTGTCCGGGTCGCCCATCATGTTCAACTGACTGGCGCGTTGCAGCGGCCTGCCGACCAGGCGCCAGTTTCGCAGGTCCCGCGAATGGTGGATCTGCACGCCCGGGAACCACTCGAAGGTGGAGGTGGCGATGTAATAGTCCTCACCGACCCGAACGATCGAGGGATCGGGGTTGAACCCCCGCAAGATGGGATTGCGGATCAGGTCGTTGCTCATGCGGCGGCCTTGGCGGGAGCGGCGGGGTCTTTGACAAGGGTCCACAGCAGCACCGCGCCGGCGATGTCGAGCACACCCAGCGCGATGAAGAACGGATCATAGCCGACCTTGGCCACCAGCCCGCCGATCAGCAGCGAGAACAGCAGCAGGCCAAGATTACCCATCATCCCGGCCAGCCCCGCCACGGTGGCGACCTCGTTCCGGCGGAACAGGTCCGAGGCCATGGTGATCACCGTCACCGACAGCGTCTGGTGGGCGAAGCCCCCTAGACACAGCAGCGCGATGGCGGCGTAGGCGCTCTCGACCTTGCCGACGAACATCATACCCGTCATCAGCACCGCCCCCAGGGTGAAGGCGATGCGGCGCGCATTGATCAGCGACACGCCGCGCTTCTGGAGAAACATGGCGATCACCGGCCCCGCCAGGCAGCCAAGATCGGCGGCCACGAACGGCATCCAGGCGAAGAGCGCGATCTGCTTCAGGTCGAAACCGCGCGTCTGTGACAGATAGAGCGGCACCCAGAACGCCAGCGTGCCCCAGGTGGGATCGGCCAGGAAACGCGGCAGGGCGATACCCCAGAACTGCCCCTGCTTGAGGATCGACACGATCGAAGGCCGCGCCGCGACGGCCTCCAGATGGGCCTCCTGCCCGGCCGCGATGACGGCCCGCTCCTCGTCGGTCATCGACGGATGCTCTTCGGGCGAGCGGTAGAAGGCGAGCCACAGCACGACCCAGACCAGGCCCATGGCCCCGGTCAGCACAAACGCCGCGCGCCAGTTCCAGGTCACGACGGCCCAGACCACCAGCGGCGGGGCCAGGACCGAGCCGATCGACGCGCCGATGTTGAACACACCGCCGGCGAAGCCACGCTCCTTGGCCGGGAACCAGATCGCGACGGTCTTCATCCCCGCCGGCTGCGCCGAGCCTTCGGCCAGACCAAGGAAGCCCCGCAGCACGGCAAAGCCCTGCCAGCTGTTGGCCAGGCCGTGCGCCATGGCGATCAAGGACCAAGCCACGGCGAAGACCGCAAAGCCGGTGCGCAGGCCCAGGGTGTCGAGAATATAGCCGCAGATGGGCTGCAGCATGATCCCCAGCTGAAACGCGCTGGTGATCCAGGAATACTCGGTCACCGAGATGCCGAGGTCCTTGAGCAGCGTCGGCGCCGCCACGCCCATGGTCGAGCGCGTCAGGTAGTTGATGATCGCGCCCAGCATCACCAGGCTGATGATCCACCAGCGCAGGGCTTTCAACTTTGGCATGGCGGCTCCCCCCAATCGGGCCTCCGCGGGCCCCTCATTGGTACCGCTAACGCCGATGTGGTCAGACGTCCACCTTCGAAGGTCAGATCTAGGCTGAAGTCGCGGCCTCTCCGTGGCCTCAGCGGCGAAAGGGACACCCTTGGCGAAACGTTTGGCCCCGGCGACCTCCGCACCGCTGTGCGAGGGTCAGGCCTCGGCGGCGGTCGATGCGGACCGGGGCGCCCGCGACTGACGATCGACCTCGCCGACAAATCGGTCGCCCCCACTATCGGCGGCGGCCTCCCAGACGAACACGCCCGCGCAGTCATGCGCCGCCGCGATATCGGACGCCAGTTCCAGGGCGTCGAGATCGTTGTCAGCCCCCTTCGCGATGAAGGTTAGGGAAACACCGTCGGCGCGCCGGGGATAGAACAGATAGGTCGGCATGCATCGCTCCAGCCTGACGAGCGGGATCTAAAGCTTAGTTTCTTCTCTCAGCCAACAGCGCTCGATAAAATTTCCCGGTGATAAAAATAGCCTACCACTCCATTTGGTTCATATCGACCCCAAAAGCTCTCTGAATGTGAATCACTATTTGTCTTGAACCCGACATTACTCCGAGACAGAGCAAACTGAAGACACACTAAAGGACGACAACATGAGAAACAATCGCAGCCAGGACCTCCTCGCGCGGGAGGGCGGATTCTAGTGGCCGCGAGCCCTCGCCTCGCCCACTCTGCGGGAACGCCACGCGATGGAGAGAGCGGCATGATCGGTTACACCCTGGTGGGCAGCAACGACCTGGACAAGACCAAGGCGTTCTATGACGACCTGTTCGGGGCGATCGGCGTCAAGCGCCTGATGGAGTTTCCCACGGGCGGCTGCGCCTGGGGCGTTGATTGGGCCAAGCCGATGTTCGGCGTCGGCAAACCCTATGACGGCGAAGCCGCCACCTTTGGCAACGGCACGATGATCGCCCTGGTGGTCGATGAACGCGCCAAGGTCGACGATCTCTATGAAAAGGCCATCAGCCTGGGAGCCCAGTGCGAGGGCGGCCCCGGCGTGCGCGGCGACGACGGCCCGCAGGCCTTCTACGCCGCCTACTTCCGCGACCTGGACGGCAACAAGCTGTGCGCGTTCCGCGTCGGACCCGCTTAGGCTAAAGCGCTTCACGACCTGACTGCGTCAGGCCGCGAGCCCTAGTCTTTTGTTTTGACGCATTTTTCTTCACGCGAACCGGAACCCCTTCGCTCGAAAAATGCTCTAGCGGTAGCGAAGCGTCCAGCGCACCGTGATCGGACCTTTGGCGTCCTGCGCGCCCGTGCAGGTCGTCAGGGCGGTCATCGCCCCGGTCACCGATCGGTAGGCGGGCTCGTTGTTCAGGTCGCGGCTTTCGCACGACAGGCCCTCGACCTCAAAGCCGGTCACGTCGCCAGCGCCGAAGGTGGTGACACCGCCCTTGCTGATCGCACCGCGCGAGAAGCTGGCGAAGACCAGGTCGACAGCCTTGGCCTTGACGCCCGCCCGAAGCGTGAAGACGTCGGTGCGGCGGATCAGGCCCGGCTGTAGTTCGTAGGTCGTTCGGACACTGGCCCGGTCGTCGGCGACCGGAGCCCTTTGACCCAGCCGATCCATCTTGTCCTGCCGATAGGTCACGACGGTGCGCGCGCCAGCGCCGACCACCTTCGCCTTCCGAGCGTAGGCCAACGGGGCCAACTGCGCGCCATCCTCAAGCGTGAGGCGGGGCAGCAGCTGCGGAAACGCCGCATCGGCCACGTGCTGCAGCAGCCCCGGCGACGACGGGATCGGATAGTAGGGCGAGTTCATGTGCTGGCCCTCGCCGCCATTGATGATCGGCAGACCGATCACCCGGGCCTCGCCGCCCGGACGCTGATCGCGGAGCGTGACGAGGAGACGATCGTTCGCGCCCTTGGCGAACCAGGTGACCGTGCGCTTGGGCAGGCGATCCAGCCACGCAGCGTAGCCCGGGTCGGCCGGCTGGTCCTTGAAGCCGAGGTCGTTCCAGATGGCGTTGGTGTAGATGTACTGCCGGCCCAGGCTGAGATTTTCCCCCAGGATCCGGTGCTTGCCGCGATAGGCGTCGGTGCGGCGGCCATGCTCCCACAGGTTCACCGAACCCATGGCCGGGTCGAACCAGAAATCCATGTAGCGGGCGGCGACGCGCGAACTGAACGCGTAGGCCATCCGCTTTTCCTCGGGCGTCAGCACGTCCAGCTTGGCCGCCGCGGTCAGCACCTCGAGGAACGCTGTCTCGCCGTAGGTCCCAATGCTGCGGCCGTACTCGAAGCCTTCACCGCGCAGGTTCAGGCGCGGCAGCATCAGGTCCACCGAGCGACGCAGCCAGCCCCGCACCTCGGGCGAAGCCGGCATCCCCGCCTCGATCAGCCGGTGCGCGATCTCGCCGATCAGCAGCACGCTGTAGCGATCAAAGCGCCCCTGCCCGTCGGTCTCGTCGGCGAAACCATACGCGCCCGAGTACTTGCGATAGTGATCCAGCGTCTTGCCCAGAAGCGCCTCGCTGGCCGAGGCGTCCTCCCAGCCCAGCTGGTAGCGCAGTCGCGCGACGCTGAAGGCGACGCCGTAATAGTTGTTGGGCAGGTTGATCAGCGTCAGGTCGTCGCTCCGCACGAAGCGGCGCCAGTCCAGCTTGACCTTCAGCTTTTCCAGCGTGGCGGGCGAGACGGCCTGCTCCAGGACGCCCGCGTCCCGCAGCATCAGCAACGCCTGACAGTAATAGTAGACGCCCCAGGTGTCATTGACGTCGCCGACCGTCATGTCGGCGATCTCGCGGTAGGCCGCCAGGTACTGGCCATGGCGCGGATCGGTGCGCGGCGTGTCGACGATCAGATAGGCCAGGCCGATAGCGATCTTGCCGGGCAGGAACTTGTCGTCCGCCTCAAAGACCTTGACCCCGTCCAGGGTCATGTCGCGCTTTTCCGCCAGCAGCTTTTCCAGGAGCACGGCCGTCTGAGGCAGCAGCCGCGTCTCGACCGTCTGGTTCATCGGAGCGACCGTCGCATAGAGCGGGCCGCGCGGATCCTGGGTGGCGACGGCCGCCTGGACTGGCGGCGCATGCGTCGCGGCCAGAGCGGCGACGGTCAGAAACAGGCAGGTACGCAGGGGCATGGATCGCTCGCGACGCCCGCCGGCGCGGGTCTTGGAAGTGTCCGCGCAGCACAAAGAGGGGCGGCGGCGCGCTTGGCATGACCAATTTCGCCGACCGCCCAGAGATGTCAAGCCACTTTGGCCTTACCAGTTGAACATGGTCCCGTCCTCCAGCCGGTTCACCGGCAGGTAGGCGCGCTTGTAGGGGTGCTTGGCGGCCAGCGCCTCGTCGATGTCGACGCCCAGGCCCGGCTGATCGCCCGGATGCAGCATGCCGTCAGCGAAGCTGTAGGCGTGCGGGAACACCGCGTCCGTCTCGGGCGTGTGGCGCATGTACTCCTGCAGGCCGAAATTGGGGATCGCCATTCCCAGGTGCAGGGCCGCGGCCATGGTCACCGGGGACAGATCCGTGGCGCCGTGACAGCCCGTCTTGACGTGGTGCAGGTCCGCGAAGGCGGCGATCTTCTTGAGGTTGGTGATCCCGCCCGCGTGCAGCACCGTGGCCCGCAGGTAGTCGATCAGCTGTTCCTCGATCAGCTGCTTGCAGTCCCACACGCCCGAGAAGATCTCGCCCACGGCCAGCGGCGTGGTGGTGTGTTGGCGGATCAGGCGGAAGCCCGCCTGGTTCTCGGCCGGCACCGAGTCCTCCAGCCAAAACAGGCGATACGGCTCCAGGTCCTTGCCCAGCCGCGCCGCCTCGATGGGGGTCAGGCGGTGATGCACGTCGTGCAGCAGATGCACGTCCCATCCCAGCACCTCCCGCGCCTTGGCGAACAGCGCCGGCACGCTGTTGAGGTATTTGGCGGTCGACCAGAGGTTCTCGGTGGGTAGGTCATTGTCGGCCGGCTCGTAGAACATCTTGTCCTTGGAGACGCCGTAGGTGCTGGCCAGGCCCGGCACGCCGGTCTGCAGGCGGATGGCCTTGTAGCCAAGCGCCTTGTACTTGACCGCCTCGGCGATGGTCTCCTCGATCGTCTCGCCGTTGGCGTGGCCATAGACCGTCACGCCCACCCGGCTGGCCCCACCCAGCAGCTGGTACAGCGGCAGGCCCGCGACCTTGGCCTTGATGTCCCACAGCGCCATGTCAACGGCGGCCAGGGCGCTCATGCCCACAGGGCCGCCACGCCAGTACGAGCCGCGATAGAAGAACTGCCAGGTGTCCTCGATCTGGTGCGCGTCGCGCCCGATCAGGCAGGGGATCATGTGGTCCTGAAGGTAGCTGACCACCGCCATCTCGCGGCCGTTCAGCGTGGCGTCGCCGACGCCGGTCACGCCGTCTTCGGTGGTGATCTTCAGCGTCACGAAATTGCGGCCGGGGCAGGTGACGATGACATTGGCGTCGATGATCTTCAGCATGGACCTGGTGAGCTAGCGTAGCCGTAAAGTGGCCTGACCACTTCTAGCGACTTATCCGACAAGATGCTAGTGGCCTTGCCACTTGCCGGCGGTCGGCGGTAGCGCCGCGCGCTGTCATACAATAGGCTTGGACGCGGCCGACGCGACGTCGGCGGGATCGCGGACACATGACCACTTCGACGGCCGAAACCAAGAAACTGTATCAGCAGGTCGCCAACTCGATCGCCGATGCAATCCGTGACGGGATTCACAAGCCCGGCCAGCGCCTGCCGTCAGAACGCGATCTGGCCGAGGACTACAAGGTCAGCCGCCCTACCGTGCGTGAGGCGATGATCGCGCTTGAGATTCGTGGCCTGGTCGAGGCCCGTCACGGCTCGGGCGTCTATGTCACCGAAGCGCCCCGCCCTGAGGTTTCCGCGCCTGAGCTCGACATCGGCGCCTTCGAACTGACCGAGGCCCGCCGCCTGATCGAGGGCGAGGTCGCCGCCCTGGCCGCCGCCACCATAACCGACGCCGAGCTGGCCGAACTGGCCGCGATCATGGACGACATGGTCGTGGAGAACGACAACAACGTGCGGGGCGAACGCGCCGACCGCCGCTTCCACGTCACCATCGCCCAGGCCAGCCGCAACAGCGCGCTGGTCACCGTGGTCGAGAACCTCTGGGACCTGCGGTACAAGTCGCCGCTGTGCCGCGCCATGCTGGAACGCGCCCGGCAGGTCGGCGTTCGCCCGCTCATCGACGATCACCAGGAAATCCTGCTGGCCCTGAAGGAACGCGATCCCACCAGCGCCCGCAACGCCATGCGCGAGCACTTAGGTCGGGTGATCGACAACCTGCTGACCGCCACGGAGATCGACGCCCTCGAACGCGCCCGCAATGAAGTGGCGGCGCGCCGCACCGAACTGGCGCGCCGCTCGGCGATCTGAGGCGCGCGCGGCTCAGGCCTGTCGCAAGATGGCCGGAAGGGCGCGCTTCAACGCGTCGTAGTGACCTGAAAAGGCTTTAGGCCCTAAGGATCTTGTCCATCGCCTTGCCCTTGGCCAGCTCGTCGATCAGCTTGTCAAGATAGCGGATCTCCCGCATCAGCGGCGCCTCGACCTCTTCGACGCGCACGCCGCAGACCACGCCCTTGATCAGCGCCCGCGCCGGATTGAGCGCCGGGGCCGCCGCGAAGAAGGTCGCAAAGTCGGATTTGGCGGCGATCTGCGCTTCCAGTTCGGCGGGGCTGAAGCCGGTCAGCCAAACCAGGATCTGATCGACCTCGGCGCGGGTGCGCCCCTTGCGCTCGGCCTTGGCGACATACAGCGGATAAACGCTGGCGAAGCTGGTCGTGTAAATGCGGTGCTGGGTCATCGGGCCGAGTCCGTGACGCGGGCCCCATCGTTAGCACGCCCCCCAAACGGATTCACCCCAGGCGCCCCCATCTCCGAGTCGGAGGATTGGCCAGGCCAACCTGAGCCAACTGGTCTTGGTGATTGCCAGTTCCTTTTGTTGTCCGGTAAGACAATCGCGAAGCGCTCGCAGATGGCGCAACGGAGGGGACGATCATGCGCGCCACCATCACCGCGATCTTCGCCGGCCTGACGCTGGTCGCCAGCACCGCCGCCGCGACACCCGCGATCAGCCGACCGGCCGCCGGGCGCGCCGACGTCGCCGCCTCGGCCCTGACTCTGGGACGCGCGGTCGCCGATTGGCAGCTGCGCCACATGGACGGCCGGTTCGACTACGTCCAGACCCATCGCCCCGGCACGCAGAACCCGCGCGGCTGGATCCAGGGCGCGTTCTACGCCGGCCTGACCGCGTTCGCGGAGCGGACCGCCGATCCGGGCTACGCTCAGGCCCTCCGCGCCCACGGCCAGGCGCAGGACTGGGGCCTGGGCAAGCGCCCGTTGCACGCCGACGACCATGTCATCGCCCAGAGCTGGCTGTGGCTGCACGCTCGCGACCGAGACCCCGCCCAGATCGCGCCGATCAAGGCGCGGTTCGACGCGATCCTGGCCGATCCGCCCAGGGCCGACCTGACCTTCATCGACGGGACCGAGGACCAGCCGTGCCAAGCCCGCTGGTGCTGGAGCGACGCGCTGTTCATGGCCCCGCCGACCTGGACCGCCCTTTCGGCGGCGACCGGCGATCCGCGCTACGCCCGCTACTGCGATCAGGAGTTCTGGGCGGCGACCGACTGGCTGGTGGACAAGGAGCACGGCCTCTATTTCCGCGACAGCCGCTATTTCGAGCGCCGCGACGAGCAGGGCCGCAAGATCTTCTGGAGTCGGGGCAACGGCTGGGCCTATGCCGGGATCGTCAACGTCCTGAAGACCCTGCCCGCCGACCACCCTTCGCGCCCGCGCTATGTGGCGCTGTTCAAGCGCATGTCAGCCAAGCTGGTCGCGCTGCAGAAGGCCGACGGCTACTGGTCGGTCTCGCTGCTGGCGCCCGAGAACAGCCCGCCTGAGACGAGCGGCACGGCCTTCTTCGTCTACGGCCTGGCCTGGGGCGTGAACCAGGGCCTGCTGAAGGACGCCCGCTACGCCCAGTCGGCGCGACGGGGCTGGGATGGCCTGGCCCGCGCGGTCGGTCCCGACGGCAAGCTCGGCTGGGTGCAGCAGGTCGGCTACGCCCCCGACCACGTGGCGGCGGGCGACACCCAGCTCTATGGCGCCGGCGCCTTCCTGCTGGCGGCGTCCGAGGTGTCGCGCGGGCGCTTCTAGAACCTGCCTTAAAAAATGGGCTGGCCCTCCGGTTGCTCCGGGGGCGGAAATCCGGTCCTCCTTCGTCGTTCAGGCGAAGGCGCGCGCACAAGGTCGCGCCATGGGCTCATGGGACGAGATCAATGAAACGAAGTGCGGTGATGGCCGGGGCGGCCCTTGGCGTGGTGCTGGCCTTTGGCGCAATGGGTGCAGCCACAGCGTCCGACCTGCCCTCGCCCGCGACGGCCTTCGCTCAGCCGATCGGCAGCGACTACTTCCTGGCCGACTACACCGCCTATGAGGCCTATCTGAAGGCGCTGGCCGCCAAGTCCGACCGCATGAAGCTGGTCGACATCGGCAAGACCGAGGAAGGCCGCACCCAGTGGATGGCGATCGTCTCCTCGCCGGCCAACCTGGCCAAGCTGGAGCAATACAGGACCATCGCCCGCAAGCTGGCCAAGGCAGAGGGCGTCAGCGAGGCCGAGGCGCGAAAACTGGCCGCCGAGGGGAAGGCCGTGGTCTGGATCGATGCAGGCCTGCACGCCAACGAGACCGTCACCTCGCAAGGCCAGCTTCAGGTCATTCACCAGATGCTGACCGCGACGGACGCCGAGACCCAGCGGTTCCTCGACGACTGCATCATCCTGTTCGCGCACGACAATCCCGACGGGATGGAGATGATCTCCGACTGGTACATGCGCCACGAGGACCCGAAGAAGCGGGAGTTCGGCTCGCTGCCGCGCCTGTACCACAAGTACATCGGCCACGATAACAACCGCGACAGCTTCATGTCGGCGATGGCCGAGACGACCAACATCAACCGCCAGCTGTTCCGCGAGTGGTTCCCGCAGATCGTCTACAACCAGCACCAGACCGCGCCGAACGGCATGGTGGTGTTCGTGCCGCCGTTCCGCGATCCGGCCAACCACAACTACGACCCGCTGGTCATGACCATGCTGCAGGAAGTCGGCATGGCCATGCACAGCCGCCTGGTGGCCGAGGACAAGCCCGGCACCGGCGCGCGCAGCGCCGCCCCCTACTCCACCTGGCACAACGGGATGGAGCGCTCGATCGCCTACTTCCACAATTCGATCGGCCTGTTGACCGAGATCGCCGGCGGCCCCACCCCGACGACGATCAAACTAGTGCCCGAGGTGCAACTGCCCAGCAATGACCGGCCCGCGCCGATCGCGCCGCAGACCTGGCGCCTGCAGCAGACGCTCGACTACCAGGCCAGCCTGAACCGCTCGGTGCTGGACTACGCCTCGCGTAACCGCGAGCGCCTGCTCTTCAACATCTGGAAGATGGGCGACAACAGCATCAAGCGCGGCAGCCGCGACACCTGGACGATCACGCCGACCAAGGTCGAGACGCTGATTGCGGCCGGCAAGGAAAAGCCCCTGGCCGGCGCGCGCGGCGGTTCGGCGGATCCGGCGCTCTACAAGACCATCATGCAGGCGCCCGAGCAGCGCGATCCGCGCGGCTTCATCCTGCCCGCCGACCAGGCCGACATGCCCACCGTGGTCGCCTTCCTGAACGCGCTGATCAAGGCGGGCGTCGACGTCGAGGTGGCCGACAACGCCTTCACCGTGGCGGGCAAGACCTATCCGGCCGGCTCCTACGTCGTGCGCACGGCCCAGGCCTATCGCCCGCACGTGATGGACATGTTCGAGCCGCAGGACCACCCGCACGACACCGAGTATCCCGGCGGTCCGCCCAAGGCGCCCTACGACGTCACCGGCTACACCCTGGCCTATCAGATGGGCGTCAAGTTCGACCGCGTGCTGGACGCCTTCGAGGCCCCGACGAAGCGCGTGCCCGACCTGATCAAGGTCGCGCCGGGTTCGGTGAAGGGCGCGGGCGGCGCGGGCTGGCTGATCAGCCACGAGACCAACGCCAGCTTCACCCTGACAAACCGCCTGCTGAAGGCCGGCGCCAAGGTCCAGTGGGTGAAGGACGGCGCCAAGGCCGGCGCCACGACCTTCGGCCCCGGCGCGATCTGGGTTCCCGCTTCGCCGGCCGCCAAGGCGGTGATCGACAAGAGCGTCAAGGACCTGGGGATCGACGCCTTTGCCGTGGCCGCCAAGCCGGCGGGCGCGACCATCGCGCTGAAGCCGATCCGCGTGGGCCTGGTCGACGTCTATGGCGGCTCGATGCCGTCGGGCTGGAACCGCTGGATGTTCGAGCAGTTCGAGGCGCCCTTCCAGGTCGTCTATCCCCAGCGGCTGGACGCCGGCAACATCAAGAAGGACTTCGACGTCCTGGTCTTCGCCGATGGCGTCGTGCCGGCGCCGGCGGGTGGTCCGTTCCGGGCCGGTCGCGGCGGCGCCCAGCCCAGGCCCGAGGACATCCCGGCCGAATACCGGTCGTGGCTGGGCCGGGTGACCGACGAGAAGACGGTTCCGAAGATCGCCGAGTTCGTGAAGGGCGGCGGCACGGTCGTGGCGATCGGCGCCTCGACGCGCCTGGCCACCGCCCTGGGCGCGCCGGTCGAGGTGGCCACCGCCAAGACCGAGAACGGCCAGCTCAAGGCCTTCTCGAACCGCGAGTTGTACATCCCCGGCGCGGTGCTGCGGGCCAAGGTCGATCCCAAGCAGCCGCTGGCCTATGGCGCGAGCGAGGAGGTTGACGTCTTCTTCGACCGCAGCCCGGCCTTTACCGTGAAGCCCGACGTCAAGGGGGTCTCGCGCGTGGCCTGGTTCGACAGCGACAAGCCGCTGCGCAGCGGCTGGGCCGTCGGCCAGGAGAAGCTGAAGGGCTCGACGGCGATGCTCGACATCACCCTGGGCAAGGGCAAGGTCTTCGCCTTCGGCCCCGAGATCACCCAGCGCGCCCAGTCGTGGGGCACGTTCAAGTTCCTGTTCAACGGCCTGCTCTACGGGCCGGCGGTGAGCGGGAAGTAGTACCCAAAACAAGATCGGCGCCGGACGGGGACGTCCGGCGCCGAGTTCGTCTTGAGACGGTTGGAGTCGCCCCAAGACGGCGGCCGCTCCGGCGGTTGGCGAAGACCGAAGCGACGCTAGCCGTCGCCTGGGGCTGGACCTGGGTTGGCGACGACCACGACGATGGTGCGCAGGGCGCCCGCCTCGCTCATTGAGCCAGATCAAACACCCCTAAAACGAAGTCGGCGCCGGAGGGGCAGCTCCGGCGCCGACAGATCGCGCCCCCTTAGATCAGGGGGGGAGGTAGACCCTCAGGGCGCGATCGCCTCGGCCCCGGGACGACGCGGATCTGCGCCGCCCAAGAAGAGACCCTGGTCGATCATGATCGACTGGGCTGAGCCCATGGTCTCGTCCGAGGTTATGGGGTGGCCCATCGCCTTGAGGATGGCCACCGTGTCGGGATTGAAGTTCGGCTCGACGCGCAGGGTGTCGCTGGCGTCCTGGAAGATGCGCGGCTGGTGCGTGGCCTCGGCCACGTTCAGCTTGAAGTCGACGACATTGACGATGACCTGAAGCACCGTGTCGATGATCGTGCTGCCGCCCGGCGTGCCGGTGATCAGCCACGGCTTGCCGTCCTTGAAGAGCATGGTCGGCATCATGGTCGACAGCACGCGCTTGCCCGGCTGCAGGGCGTTGGGCGGCATCGGGCCGCCGGCCTTCTGAGCCCGCCAGGCGGCCTCGTGGGCGTAGTTGTTCATCTGGTTGTTCAGCACGAAGCCCGCGCCCGCCACCATCACGCCCGAGCCGAAATCAGCGCCCAGGGTGTAGGTGTTGGAGACCGCATTGCCCTCGGCGTCGGCGACCGAGAAGTGCGTGGTGTTGGGGCTTTCGAACGCCCAGGGATCGCCCACGCCCAGTTCCTTGGCGGGCGTGGCCTTGTCCGGATTGATCAGCTTGGCGCGCTGGACGCCATAGGCCTTGGACGTGAAGCCCTGCAGCGGGACCTTCACGAAGTCCGTGTCCCCCAGATACTTGTAGCGGTCGGCATAGGCCATCTTCATGGCCTCGGCCTGCAGGTGCAGGGTCTTGGCCGAGCCGAGACCAGAAGCCTCGAGGTCGAAGGTCTCCAGGATGTTGAGCATTTCCAAGAGGGTCGCGCCGCCGGCGCTGGCGGGTGGCGAGGTCTTCACGGTCAGGCCGCGATAGCTGCCGACCAGGGGCTGGCGGATCACGGCCTTGTAGGACGCCAGGTCCTCCAGGGTGATCAGGCCGCCATGGGCCTTCATGTCGGCGGCGAAGCGATGGGCGATCTCCCCGCGATAGAAGGCGTCGGCGCCCTTGTCGGCGATCTGGCGCAGCGACCAGGCCAGCTCGGGCTGCTTGAGAATCTCGCCGGCGCGATAGAGCTCGCCGCCAGCCTTGTAGAAGGTCTTCTTGCCGGCCTCGCTTTCGGACAGGCGTTGCTTGCCCCAGCTGAAGACGAAGGCTTCGTCGGGAGTCAGGACCACGCCGTCGGCGGCCAGGCGATAGGCCGGTTCGACGACCTGCTTCCAGGGCAGGCGGCCGTACTTCTGGTGGGCCAGATGAAGGCCCGCGACCGTGCCGGGGACGGCAGGCGCGCGATAACCGCGCGAGGCCACGTCGTCCATCTCCTTGCCGTTCGCGTCAACGAAGGTCTCGAGCTTGGCGGCCTTGGGCGCGACGCTGCGATAGTCGATGAAGACGGTCTCGTTGGTCTTGGCCAGATGCACCAGCATGAAGCCGTCGCCGCCGATATTGCCGGCGCGCGGCAGGGTCACGGCCAGGGCGAAGGCGGTGGCCACGGCGGCGTCCACGGCGTTGCCGCCCTGGCGCAGGATGTCGGCGCCGACCTTGGTGGCGATAGCGTTCTGGCTGACCACCATGCCCCGCTCGCCCACCACCGGCGAATGGATGCTGGGATACTCCAGCAGCTGCTTCTTCTGGGCCAACGCCTCCGACGAGACGAAGGGCGAGAGGGCTAGGGCGAAGGCGGCTAGGCCGGTGGAGATAAGGCGGAAAGGCTTCACGACGCCCTCGTTGGATAAACGCGCATCTTCAATCCGACCTTCCCGGCGACAGCCGGGATCCAGATCATATGGCGGTGCTTGAGCCGCACTTGACGGCTCGGAGCCCTACGATCTGGACCCCGGCAGTCGCCGGGGAGAACGGACAAGTGGAGCGAACTAGAACTTCTTGGTGAGGTTCATGTACCAGTAGCGACCCGTGGCGTTGTGCAGGGCGCCCGAGTAGCCGAAGTTGGAGGCGGTCACCGGCGGGTCCTTGTCGAAGGCGTTACGGACGCCGACGCGAACCGTCGAGCCGTCGAACATCCCGTCCTTGAACGCATACTGGCCGTAGAAGCTGACAGTCGTCCATTCCTTGATCGGGAAGAACTCGCCGTTCACCTGGGCTGGGCCGGTGTCATAGACCTCGCCGACATAGCTGACGAACGCGCCCGCGCCCCAGCCGTCCTTGCGCCACGAGACGCTGGCGGTGCCGCGGAACTCGGGGAAGCCGTCGAACTGGATCTGGTTGCCGGCGCTGGCGATCGTGATACCGGGCAGCTTGCCGGCCGTAACCGCCTCTTGCAGCAGGCTTTCGATCGCGCTGGGCGCCTGGTCGTACTTCAGCAGCTTGGCCACGTTGATCGACAGGCCAAAGTCGCCCCAGGCCGTGTCGTCCAGATCGTAGTCGAGGCTAAAGTCAGCGCCCTGAACCATGCGCGGCTGCAGGTTCGAGTAGGTGTCGCTGATATAGGCGATGTTACCGACCGTGGCCGTCCCCACCGGCGCGTCACGCACGACGTTGGGGTTGGACGAACCGCTCTGGCGCAGCAGCCAGTCATAGGCGATCTGGTTGTAGCCGCCCAGGATGCCGACGATGTTCTTCTCGCGGATCGACCAGAAGTCGCTGGTCAGGGTCAGCTTGCCGAACTGGCGCGGGATGAAGGTCGGCTGATAGACGAAGCCGATCGTGGCGTTGTCGGCCTCTTCCGGCTTCAGGTTCTTGTTGCCGCTGCGCACTTCGATGGTGCTGGCGGTCGGACAGGTGGTCACGGTCGGATTGTTGATCCGGCAGGCTGCAAAGTCCGCGCGGTTGTTCGAGACCGTCGTGCCGTCGCTGTAGAACTGCGGCAGGTTGGGCGCCCGGAAGCTCTGGGACACCGAGCCGCGCAGCGCGAAGCCGTGGCCGACCTTCCAATAGATCGCACCCTTGGGCTTCAGCACGTTGCCGAAGTCGGAATACTCCTCGCCGCGCGCGGCGATCTGCAGGCTGATCTCCTCGACGAACGGGATGTTCATTTCCGGCGAGATGACCGGCACCGCCAGTTCGAAGAATGCCGAAGCGACCGAGCGGTCGGCCTTGACGTCCGGCGCGCCCGAGGCGCCCATCACGTCGGTGCCATAGGTCCGCCCCGTAACGCTGTTGGTGTATTTGATCGTGCCGTCCAGGCGCTTGTCGCGGTCGTCGAGATAGGTCTCGCGACGCCACTCCACACCACCGGCGAAACCGACATCGCCGCCCGGCAGGGTGAAGAGATCCTTCTTGGAAATCTTAAAGTCGGCCAGCGTCAGCGAGGTCTCGCTGATGCGGTAGACGTTGATCAGGAACGAATTGATCGTCGCACGGTCGTTGGGCGTGGCGTCGCCCAGTGAGTAGTTGGGCTGGCTGCCGCCGTTGAACGGATTGTAGGCGGTCGCGTCCGTTCGGTTCACCGCCGCCTGGAAGGCGGTGTTGCTGATCGCGTCGTGCGTCATGTGCCGGACCTCGCCACGAAGGTGTGCGTGAAAGGACCCACCCGGCGTTCCAAGATGCCCGATGCCCCGCCCGGCC
>NCDQ01000012.1 GCA_002280275.1 Caulobacter vibrioides
GGACTTCGAGACGGGTTCCGGCGACTTCGGCGGCAAGGCCATGACCTATTACGGCCGCTGGACCTACAAGTACGAGGAAGCCGCCCGCCAGGGCGCGGCCGGCCTGCTGATCGTGCATGAAACCGCGCCGGCCTCGTACGGCTGGGCCACGGTCAAGAACTCCAACACCAATACGATGTTCGACATCGTCCGCAAGGAGCCGGCCAAGTCACATCCACCGATGGAAGGCTGGATCCAGCGCGACGTCGCTGTCGACCTGTTTAGGAAGGCCGGGCTCGACTTCGAAGCCCTAAAGAAGGCCGCGCAAAGCCGCGACTTCAAGCCGGTGGAACTGAAGGGCGCCACCTTCTCGGCCGACTACAAGGTCAAGTACGAGGTGATCATCTCCAAGAATGTCGTGGGCAAGGTCACCGGCGCCAAGCGTCCGGACGAGACCGTGATCTTCAGCGGCCACTGGGACCACCTGGGCGTCGGCCTGCCGGACGCCAAGGGCGACAAGATCTATAACGGCGCCGTCGACAACGCGACCGGCATCGCCGCCATGCTAGAGATGGGCCGCCTGGCCGCCAGCGGCCCCAAGCCCGACCGCTCGATGGTGTTCCTGGCCGTCACCGCCGAGGAAAAGGGCCTCCTGGGCTCGGAGTACTACGCGGCCAATCCGCTCTATCCGCTGGCCAAGACGGCGGGCGTCATCAACACCGACGCCCTGGATCCGACGGGTCCGGCCAAGGACTTCACGATCTCGGGTAACGCCAAGCTGGATTTGCTGGACGACCTGATCGCCAAGGGCAAGGCCGTGGGCCGTGTCTACACGCCCGATCCGGCCACCGAGGCCGGCTACTTCTACCGCTCGGACCACTTCCCGTTCGCCAAGCGCGGCGTGCCGGCCATCTCGTTCGGCTCGGGCGAGGACCTGGTCGAGGGCGGCGTCGCTGCGGGCAAGGCCGCCTCGGACGCCTATCGGATCAACGCCTACCACCAGCCCGCCGACGAGTGGAACGACAGTTGGCGCCTGGACGGCATGAGCGCCGACATCGCGCTGGTCTACAGCGTCGGCCGCGACCTAGCCGGCTCGACCCGCTGGCCCGAATGGGGCGGAGACTCCGAGTTCAAGGCCGCCCGCGACGCCAGCAAGGCGCAGCGGAAGTAGGCGTTGGTAACTGTCATCCCGGCCAAGCGCGCAGCGCGCCGAGCCGGGACCACAGGAAGCTCCGCGCTTTCCGAGGTCCCGGGTCTCCGCTTCGCTCCGCCCGGGATGACACCTTGAGTTTGCGACCTTCCCCATGACCGCCTCCGTCTTCGACCTTTTCAAACTCGGCGTCGGCCCGTCGAGCAGCCACACCATGGGGCCGATGACGGCCGCGGTGCTGTTCATCGGCCGCCTGCGCGACGCCGGAAAGCTGGCCTCCGTCGCGCGCTTGGAGACGCGGCTCTATGCGTCCCTGGCCCTCACCGGGAAAGGCCACGCCACCGATCGTGCGGTGATCCTGGGCCTGATGGGCTTCGTGCCCGCCGACCTGGACCCCGACGCCGGCGAAGCCGCGCTCCTGGCGTGCCAGGCCAGCCAGTCACTGAGGCTGGGCGGCGAGGTCGATATCGCCTTCGATGAGGTGCGAGACATCGTCTGGCTGGGCCATGAGCGCCTGCCGCAGCATCCGAACGGCCTGACCTTCACCGCCTATGACAAGGCCGGCCAGGTCCTGGCCGAGCGAACCTACTTCTCGATCGGCGGCGGCTTTGTCCGTGACGAACGCGAGATGGGCCGCAACGCCCCGCCCGAGGACGGTCCCGCCATCCCCTTCCCGTTCGAGAGCGCCGCCGATCTGCTGGAACGCGCTGAGCAGGCGGGCTTGTCGATCGCCGAGGTGATGGCCGCCAACGAGCGCGCGCGGATGAGCGAGGCGGAGATGAACGCCGGCCTCGACCGCATCTTCGGCGCTATGGAGGCCTGTATCGATCGCGGCATGCGCCAGGAGGGCGTGCTGCCCGGCGGCCTGACCGTCAAGCGCCGCGCCCGCCAGATCCATCAGACCATCCAGGGCCGGATGGAGCGCCAGATGAGCGATCCGCTGGCGGCGATGGACTTCGTCAACCTGTGGGCCATGGCGGTCAACGAGGAGAACGCCGCCGGCGGCCGCGTCGTCACCGCCCCGACCAATGGCGCGGCGGGGCTGATCCCGGCCGTGCTGCGGTTCTTCGTCAGGTTCTACAAGGGCACGCCCGAGCAGATCCGCACGTTCCTGCTGACGGCCGCGGCGATCGGCGCGCTCTACAAGCGCAACGCCTCGATCAGCGGCGCCGAGGTCGGCTGCCAGGGCGAGGTGGGCGTGGCCTGCTCGATGGCGGCGGCGGGTCTCGCGGCCGCGCTGGGCGGGACGAACGCCCAGATCGAGAACGCCGCCGAGATCGGCATGGAGCACAATCGACGCCGCCCGCCTGGCCTTGCTGGGCGATGGCCAGCACTCGGTGTCGCTAGATAAGGTCATCGCCACGATGAAGCGCACCGGCGAGGACATGAACGAGATCTACAAGGAGACCTCGATGGGGGGTCTGGCGGTGGGTCTGTCGGTGAACCGGGTGGAGTGCTGAGGCCAGCATAAGCGCCCCCTCCACCGCTTCGCGGTACCCCCCCCCGTTGCACGGGGGAGGATGAGTTGCCTCCTCCCCCGCATCGCGGGGGAGGTGTCACGATGCGTCAGCATCGTGACGGAGGGGGCGCTAATTCCCCTCGACGCGCGGTGAAACCTCGCTTAGCTTTCGCGTGAACAAGAAGGGAACATTCGCGCATGGGCAAGATCAGAACCGGCATCGGCGGCTGGACGTTCGCGCCCTGGCGCGGGACCTTTTATCCTGACGATCTCAAGCAGAAGGACGAGCTGAAATACGCGTCGTCCAAGCTGACCAGCATCGAGATCAACGGCACCTACTATTCGACCTTCAAGCCCAACAGCTGGATGAAGTGGCGCGACGAGACGCCGGACGACTTCGTATTCGCGGTCAAGGCCAGCCGCTTCTGCACCAATCGCCGCGTGCTGTCGGAGAACAACGACTCGCTCGAGAAATTCCTGTCCCAGGGCCTGGAAGAGCTGGGCCCCAAGCTTGGTCCGATCAACTGGCAATTCATGGCGACCAAGAAGTTCGATCCGGCCGATTTCGAGGGTTTTCTAAAATTACTGCCAAACGAGCAGAAGGGCGTTCGCCTGCGCCATGCCATGGAGGTGCGCAGCCCCACCTTCGCCTGCCAGCAGTTCTATGACCTCTGCGCCCAGTACGGCGTGGCCATCGTCTATGCCGTCGACGACGAGGCGCCCGAGTGGCCGTGCATCGACCAACCGACCGCCGACTTCACCTACGCCCGCCTGATGTGTAGCCGCGCGGACGAGCCCACCGGCATGACCTCGGAGGAGCTGGACGGCGTGGTCGCCCTGACCCGCAAATGGGCCGAGCGCGGCGACGTGTTCGCCTACTTCATCGCCGGAGCGAAGGTGCGTAACCCGGCGGCGGCGATGGCGCTGATTGAGAAGCTGGGGGCGGCGTAAGCGCCCCCTCCGTCTCGCCGCTTCGCGCCGATCCACCTCCCCCGTTGCACGGGGGAGGATACCGTTCCTCCTCACCCGCAAAGCGGGGGAGGTGGCACGCCGCGGATACGCGGCGTGACGGAGGGGGCGCTAAACCTTCTTCGGAAACCACGGCACGAAGCCGCTGGTCCGCGCGACATACTCCTCATAGCCCGGCTTGCTCTTGCGCATCTTGCCTTCGGTGGTCGGCACGCCGCTCCACTTGGTCAGCAGGAAGGTCATCAGCAGCGGTCCTGGCAGCGCCAAGGCGCCCAGGCCCGTCTCGGCGGCGATCAGATAGAGACCCCACCAGACGCAGGCGTCGCCGAAATAGTTCGGGTGACGGGTGTAGCGCCACAGGCCCTTGTCCATGACCTTGCCGGCGTTGTCGGGATTGGCCTTGAAGGCGGTCAGTTGGGCGTCGCCGATGGTCTCGAACAGGATGCCGACGATCGTCAGGGCGGCGCCGGCATAGGCCAGACCGCCCAGCACGCCCGGCCCCTGGCCCAGTTGCACCGGCAAGGCGACGAAGTAGCTCAGCACCGCTTGCAGACCGAACACGATGATCAGCGAGGTGGTCGCGAAGTTCCACCGCTTGGTCTTCTCATAGTGCGCGAAGATCGCGACATAGCGCCGATCCGCGCCGTGCTTGCGCCAGCGCCACAAGAGATAGAGCCCCAGCCGCGCCGCCCACAGGGTGCAGAGCCCCGTCAGCAGCAGGCCATGCGGCGTGTGCTGGCCCTGCAGCAGGGTGCTCCAGGCCAGCAAGGCCATGCTGGGGCCCCACCAGGCGTCGATGAAACTGACGTCCTTCGTCCGTAAACTGACGGCCCAAAGGGCGAGGAACGCGACCGCCGATACGGCGGCGTTGACGGCGAGACTGGTGAGGACGGGCATGAGCGGCTCTGGCGGAAGATGCGGATGATACGGGGCGATGCGGGAAATGGATCCTCCCCCCAGCGGGGGAGGTGTCGACGCGTAGCGGCGACGGAGGGGGAAGCGGCAAGATCAGCAGGACTTCCCCCTCCGGCGCTTCGCGCCACCTCCCCCGCCAGGGGGAGGATTTGGATCCCTACGTCCCCACGACGAAACTCACCGTCGTCGTGGTCGATCCGCCGATGTTCAGGGTCTGCACCGTCTTGGCGCCCTCCACCTGATAGTCGCCGGCCTGGCCGGTGGTCTGCTTCCAGGCGTCCAGCACCATGCGTACGCCGGTGGCACCGACCGGGTGGCCCGTACCGATCAGGCCGCCCGAGGGATTGATCGGCAGCTTGCCGCCGATGGCGATGTCGCCGCTCTCGACGGCCTTCCAGCTCTCGCCCGGGGCGGTCAGGCCCAGATGGTCGATGGCCATGTATTCGGTGGCGGTGAAGCAATCGTGGGTCTCGACCGCGTCGAGGCCCGAGACATCCGGCGCAATCCCGGCCCGGGCGCGGGCGTCGAGGATGGCGCGGCGCACCTGCGGGAAGATGTAGTCCTGGTCACGGCTGGCTTCGATCTTGCGGGCGTAGCTAAGCGGCGCCGATCGATGGCCCCAGCCCTTGATGCGGGGAATACTCGTGAGCGCGATCCCACGCTTGTCGGCATAGGCCTGGGCGCGCCTTTCCGAGGCCAGGAAAATGACGGCCGAGCCGTCGGTGACCTGGCCGCAGTCCTGCTTGCGCGTGCGCCCCTCGACCACCGGATTGGCGACCTCATCGGCGGTGAAGGCGTCAGGCCCGAAGTTCCACCCGCGGGTCTGGGCGTTGGGATTGCGCTTGCCGTTGGCGAAATTGACCTCGGCGATGCCCATCAGGTGCTCGTACTTGAGCCCGTAGCGGCGGTCGTACTCGTCGGCGAGGTCGGAGAAGGCGCGCGGCCACAGGAAGCGGGCGTCCTGGAACTCGTGTCCGACCCAAGCCGCGCTGCCCAGGTTCTCGGCCGCTTTCTGGCCAGGGACGTTGCGCATCTGCTCGACGCCGACCACGCAGGCCAGATCATAGCGCCCAGCCTCGATCTCGGCGGCGGCGGCGAGAATGGCGATGCTGCCTGAGGCGCAGGCCGCCTCGTGGCGCGCGGTCGGCAGGCCGTCGAACGCCGGATGCACGAGACCGAACATGCCGCCCAGGTGCCCCTGACCGGCGAAAAGCTCGGCGGCGAAGTTGCCGACATGGCCGGTCTCGACGTCCTCGGGATCAAGGTCCACAGCGGCAAGGCCCTCGCCCACCGCTTCGGCGAAGGCGTCGGCCAGCTCGCGGCCTTCGCGGCTCCAGTTAGCGGCGAAATCGCTCTGCCAACCGCCCAGGACATAGACCATGGCTCACCCCCGCTTGTTTTAGTTAGTCCGATTATACAAGCGACTTGTCCGAAGTCTACGCCATCAGCGAACATTGACTCGTCAGACCGAAACGCTCCACCAAGCCCGTCATGGTCCCGCCCACGGCTCCAGAGACTGCCCGGACGGCGCTGGTACGCCGCAGTTCAGCCGCCCGCGCGCTGAACCTGATCGGCGACCGCTGGACCCTTCTGGTGCTCTACGCCGCCTTTATGGGCGTCACCCGCTTCGACGGCTTCGTCGAGATGACCGGCGTGGCCCGCTCTATGCTGACCGATCGCCTCAAGCGCCTGGAGACGGGCGGCGTGCTGGAGCGACGGCTCTATCAGGAGCGCCCGCCCCGCTCTGAATACCGCCTGACGCCCATGGGTCGGGATCTCTATGATTCAGCGCTGATGCTGCTGGGCTGGGAGATGCGCTGGCGCTTCGATCCCACCTGCCCTTCGCACCAGATCGTCCACACGGCCTGCGGACAACCGCTGAAGCCGCTCTTGTGCTGCGCCGCCTGCGGCGAGGCGGTGAAGGTTCGCGACATCACCCTGTCGCCCGGTCCGGGCGCCGGCCTCGAGCCCGCCCCGCGCGCCCGGCACTCGCGCCGCGCCAGCCATGACGACGTCGGAGGCGAGGCGCTGCATCCGATGCTGGAGCGCGGGATCGAGGTGCTGGGCGACCGTTGGACCGCCCACGTGGTCGCCGGCGCCTTCTATGGCCTGCGCCGATTCAAGGATTTCCAGGACGAACTGAAGGTCGCCAGCAACATCCTGACCGATCGCCTCGAACGGTTGGTGGCGCGCCGCATGCTGGAACGGGTCCGCTACCAGGAAAAGCCAGAACGCTGGGAGTATCGTCTCACCAAGGAGGGGCGGGACCTCTTCCCGCTGATTGCGGCGCTGATGGCCTGGGGTGATCGCTGGCTGTCAGGAAACGAGGGAAAACCGGAAATCCTGACACATCACTGCGGCGCGCGGCTGGAGCCGGTGGTGCGGTGCGGCTGTTGCGGCGGCGGAGTCGATACGGGGAATACGCGGATGAAATCCTCCCCCTAGCGGGGGAGGTGTCGCCGCAGGCGACGGAGGGGGAAATTCTGAGGCGCCTGCCTCCTCCCCTCTCCGGTCGCTATGCGACCACCTCCCCCACAGGGGAAGGATTTAGAGCCATAGCCCTTCCCCGTCCGCTCCATCCCCCCAGAAACCTAGCTGCGGCGGCGTGATCCTGCCCCGCTCCACCCGCAGGCCGCCGGGGTGATCGACCGCCAGCCACCAGGGCCCGTCGAGGTCGGCGAAATCACTGGCTCCGCCCAGGTGCAGCGCGGGCGCGACGCCCAGAGAAGACGCCACCATGCAGCCGGTCATCACCTGGAAGCCCAGGGCGCGAGCCGCCTTCAGCATGGCTATCGCCTCGGTCAGGCCGCCGGTCTTGTCGAGCTTGAGGTTCACCGCCGAATAGCGCCCGCGCAGGGCGGCCAGATCACCGCCCACATGGACGCTCTCATCGGCGCAGACCGTGAACGGCGGATCCCAGCCCTCCAGCGCCTGGTCCTCGCCGGCGGGGAGCGGTTGTTCGACGAGGGCGATCGGCAGGTCGGCCAGCAGAGGCTTCAAGTCGTCGAGAATAGCAAAGGTCCAGCCCTCGTTCGGGTCGACGATGAAGCGGGAATGCGGCGCCGCGGCGGCCACGGCGCGCAGGCGGGCGGCGGGGTCGTCCGCCGACAGCTTGATCTTGATCAGCGGCGCGTCGGCGACCGCGTGGGCGGCGGCGCCCATAGCCTCCGGAGTATCGAGGCTGACGGTGACGGCGGTGACGAGGTCGCCGGGGATGGGAAGGCCCGTCGCCTCTGAGACGCTCACCCCGGTGCGCCGCGCCCGCAGGTCCCACAGGGCCAGATCCAGCGCGTTGCGAGCCGCGCCGGGCGGCAGGGCGGCGCAGGCGGCTTCGACGTCTTCGGCTACGAGGGCCGGCGCCAACTGCGCCAGGACGCTGTCCACCGTCTCGCCGTAGCGCGCGTAGGGCACGCTCTCGCCGCGCCCGACCTGACCATCGCCCCGCGCGATCACCTCAACCACCTCGGCGGCGGTCTTGACCCCGCGCGAGATGCGGAACGGGGCCTTCAGCGGATGCGAGACCGAGCGGGCGGAAGCGGCGATCGACATGACCGCAGGGATGGCGCCGTTCGCCCGCCTCTACCAGCCCCAGTGGCGCGGGATCGGCGAGTCGGCGCGACGCTCGGCCATGAGCTTCAGGGCCAACGGACGGTCGACAACGAACAGGGCCAGCCAGACCAGCAGCACGCCGGCATAGTGAACCGCGCCCCAAACACCGCCCGGGCGGCCCGGGCGCACGAAACGGACGGACCGGCGCGGCGCGGCGAACGGCTGGTTCATGGCGAAGTCGGTCATGTCGTCATCCCTCATCTGATGGAGCCGACCTTGGATGGGACATGCGCCAGATTCGGACGTATTGAACTTGCGGCCGGACGCTCGCATTTCACTGCCAAGGATTCACGAGGACATCATGGCCAAGACCGTCAGCATCAACATTCCCCACCAGCTGGGCGCGGCCGAAGCCCGGCGTCGCCTTGAAGAGGGCCTTTCCCAGTTGGCTGGCCAGATCCCCGGCGGCGACGCGGCGCGCTTCACCCAGAGCTGGGCGGGCGACGTGCTGAACTTCTCAGCTGTGGCCATGGGCCAGACAATCACCGGCGTGGTGCAAGTGCTGGATGACCACGCGCGCCTGGACCTCGCGCTGCCCGGCCTGCTGGGCATGGCCGCCGGTAAGATCAAGGACGAGCTGAGCCGTCGCGGTCAGTTGTTGCTGAAATAATTCAGCTAAAGGGTCTGGAGCGCGATCGTCTTCAGGCGGGCGGGGTCGCCGGTCACGAGGATCTCGACAATGCGGCCGTCGTCGACCCGCACGTCCAGCACCATCAACAGGCGGCCCAGCGGCGCCACCACCGCGCCGACGGCTCCGTCGACCAGCGCGGTGCGGGCGGTCTGGGCCTTGCCGTCGTAGAAGGCCGCGACCTTCTGAGCGCCGCGCAGCTCGCGGGTCTGGCCGCCGCCCGCTACCGAGTCGGCGCGCACCACGACGTCGGGATCCAGCACCGCCATCAGTCCCGCAAGATCGCCGGTCCGGGAGGCCAGCAGAAAAGCATCGACGACGCTCTTTTGCGCCGCCTGGTTCGTATCGAGGGTCTGTTCGCCCCGCACCCGGCGTCGTGCGCGGCTGGCGAGTTGCCGCGCCGCCTCGGGCGTTCGCTCAACGATCGGCGCGATCTGATCGAACGGCATGTCGAACAGGTCGTGCAGCACAAAGGCGATGCGCTCGGCCGGGGCCAGCGACCGCAGCACGACCAGCAGGGCCAAACCGACCGAGTCGGCGAGGATCGTCTCGTGTTCGATCGCGTCCTCGGCGCTGACCGAGGGTTCGGGCGCATCGTGATCCAGCGCGTCCTCACGCCGAGATTTGCGCGCGCGCAGCATGTCGAGACAGACCCGCGAGGTCACGGTCGTCAGCCAGGCCGAGAGGTTGTCGACCGCAGAAGCGTCCGTCCGCGATAGGCGCAACCAAGCTTCCTGCACCGCGTCCTCGGCTTCGGGCAACGAGCCCCGCATCCGATAGGCCAGCCCCCTCAGACGGCCGCGATCAGCCTCAAAGCGATCGGAGAAGAAGTTTTTCGCGGGCATCGGTCACATCGCTCCGTTGGCGTTCGTCTTCCCTTCGACGAACGAAAGCCGCCGGACGTGACCGGCGCGGGCGTCGCGACGAAACAGAAAGCCCAAGGAGCCCCCATGCAAGCTCGCATGCCCCAGCCCGCCGTGATGATCCCTGACGCCTACAAGGCGATCATGGCCCTGTCGAAGGCCGCTCATGTCGAAGGCCTACCTGAGCATTTGCACGAACTGATCCACCTGCGCGTCAGTCAGATCAACGGCTGCGGCCTCTGTGTCGAGATGCACGGACGACTGGCCAAGAAGGCCGGCGAGACCGACCAGCGCCTGTTCAGCGTCGCGGCCTGGCGCGACACGCCCTACTTCACCGACGCCGAGCGCGCGGCTCTGGCGCTGGCGGAAGCCGTCACGCGCATCACCGACAAGAGCGATCCGGTATCGGACGTGCTTTGGGACGAGGCCAAGCGCCATTTCGACGAAAAGGCCCTGGCCGGTCTGCTGATCAGCATTGCGGCGATCAATGTTTGGAACCGACTGAACGTTGCGACCCGTCAAGTGGCGGGTTCGGCGGGGGTCTGATTCCCAAGACGCCTAAAGCCGCCGCGGATCGAAGTCGTGGCGGCCCAGGCTTTCGAAGCGGCCCTCCTCGGCCTTGTTGATGTACTGCGCGGCGACCAACCAGCTCTTCACCGGGCGCAGGGTCGCCAGGCAGCCCAGCAGGAAGGCCGGGAAGACTGTGACCAGATGCACCCACATGGGCGGGCGATGGACAACCTCGACCCAGGCGAAGACGGCGGTGACCAGGATGCCCACACCGCTCATGACAAAGAAGGCCGGGCCGTCGGCCGGATCGGCGAAGCCGTAGTCCAGGCCGCAGCGATCACAAGCGGGGGCCAGCTTCAGGAAGCCCCGGAACAGCTTACCTTCACCGCAACGCGGGCAGCAGCACTTCAGGCCGGCCCGGATCGGGGTCGGAGCGTTGGGATAGCTGGCGTCGGCCATGGAAAGCCCTTCCTACAATCGCGCGATTGATCCATACATTTTGAACACAATGTATGGACACCCCGTCATGCCCGCAACTAAGGGATCACCGAATCCGGCCGCCGCGTGGCTACGGCGCGTGGAAACGTTCGATGGTCCGGCCTATCGACGGATCGCCCTGGCGCTGGAGGCGGCGGTGGCCGAAGGCGAGCTACAAGCCGGCGACCAGATCCCCGCCCAGCGTGAGATCGCTCGGTTGGTGGGCGTTGACTTCACCACGGTGACCCGCGCCTACGGCCTGGCCCGCGAGCGCGGCCTTGTCGAAGGAACGACCGGACGCGGCACATTTATCCGCTCACGGACGGATAACGACGAGACGGGTCTCGTCGACCTGTCGATGAACCTGCCGCCGCAGCCCGAAGGCGTGAACCTGGCGGGTCTCTTGCGTGAGACGACCGGCGCAATCCTGGCCCGCACCGACCCGGCGACCCTGATGGCCTATCATCCCGGCGCCGGCTCGCTGGCCCAGCGGACGGCGGGCGCGGCGTGGCTGGCGCCGACCCTGGGCGCGGTCGATCCGGCGCGTGTGGTGGTCACCGGCGGCGCGCAGACCGCCCTTACCGCCCTGATCGATCACCTGACGACGCCGGGCGACACAATCCTGGTCGAGGCCCTGGCCTATCCCGGTCTCCTGGCGACCGCGCGGCGGCGGGGGTTGAACCTCATCGGCTGCCCCATGGACGCCGAGGGCCTGGAGCCGGAAGCGTTGGCGCGTCTGCTGACCGTGCATCGTCCACGCCTGATCTGCTGCACCCCGACTTTCCAGAACCCCACGGCCGCCACCATGGGCGCGGCCCGCCGCGCCGCGATTGTCGAACTGGCGCGCGCCGCTGGCGTACCCATTGTCGAGGACGACGCCTACGGCCTTTTGCCCCACACTCCCCCGCCCGCCCTGGCGGCGCTGTGGCCCGAGGGGGCGTTCCATGTGGCGACCACCGCCAAGACGCTCTCGCCGGGCCTACGGCTGGCCTATGTGGTGACGCCGCCGGGGCGGGCCGAGGGCGTGGCGGCGACGCTGCACGCCATCGCCCAGATGCCATCGCCGCTGATGGCGGCCGTCGTCACCGCCTGGATCCGCGAGGGTTTGGCGGCCAAGCTGCTGGCGGGAGTGCGCGTCGAAGCCATGGCGCGCCGCGCCCTGGCGGCGGAGCTTCTGCCCCGCGCGATCGGCGGCGCCGAAAGCCTACACGTCTGGCTGCCGGGCGCGATGGCGACCATGGCGGCGCGCGAGCGCGGCCTGGCCCTGGTCGGGGCCGAGACCTTCAGGGCGCCTGGCGCAGCGGGCGAGGGCCTGCGGATCTCGTTAGGCGCGGCGAGCAAGCGAACCGCGCTGGCGCGGGGGCTGCGTGAACTGGCCGCACTGAGCCGTTCTTAGAACTCGTCGCCGTCGTCGTCCTCGGCCTCGGCCCCGTCCGCCTCGCCGCCCATGGCGTTTTCGAGGCTGTCGATGATGTCGTCCATCTGGTCGGGCGTGATCGAGACGTAGAGCGACTCGCCGCCGATGGCCGAGACCAGCAGACGGTAGCCATCCTCGGTCTCCTGCAGGCTGAACGATTGGAGCGGCAGGAGCTTGGCCATGGGGGATCCTTCCCGAAAGTGCGAGGCGCTCATCTAGAGAAGCACGGACCTTACTTCAACGCGCCTTTGCGCAGCATCGCCACGTGGGTGGCGATCAGTTGCTCGCGATCGACCCATGGAAACTCCGGGCGTGCGATCAGCAGCGACACTAGGCCGTGCAGACCCGCCCACAGCGACTGGGCGGCGGCCTCGGGATCGTCCGAGACGGTTTCGCCGCGCGCGTGGAACTCCACCACCATCTGGGCGAACACCGCGAAGACCTCCTTGCCGGCGATCATCGGCCGGCCACCGGTCTTCTCCGAGAACGAGCCGTCGACGCTTTTTTCCAGCATGAAGGCCACCCGGTAGGCGTCGGGGTGATCCAGGCCAAAGTCGATATAGACCCGCAGGCAGCGTTCGAAGTTCTCGGCGGTGGGCGTGTAGTCGACGCGCGCCTCTTCCATGCGCTGACCCAGGATGGCGAAGGCCCGCACGCACAGCTCGGCGGCGATGTCGTCCTTGGTGGCGAAATAGGCGTACAGCGCCGGTTGCGAGATCCCCGCGATCTCGGCGATCTGCCGGGTCGAGACGGCCTGAACGCCCTTCTGACTAAACAGGGTCAACGCCGCGTCGAGAATCTCCTCGCGGCGCTCGCCCCCATGGCCCTTGGGCTTTCGGGGCGAACGGGTCTTGGGTGACTTCATGCAAAACGTCCTAGGCTTCGTCACGCCAGCTTGACAATACGATGTTATCAATCACTGATAACTTATCGCTGATTGATTTGGAACAGCTTATGTGGCGGACCCCGCTCCCTCCCCTGGCGGCCCTCCTCCTGGCGGCGACGTTGAGCGCCTGTGGCGGCAAGACCCAAACCGATGCGCCGGCCCCGCCGACGCCGGTCGAGGCTGCTCGCGTCGCCGCCCCTGACGCCGCCGGCGTCGTGGCTGGCGCCGGGACGCTGGAGCGTCGCCGCGAGATGGCGCTGTCGTTCCGGATCCCCGGCGTACTGACCACCATGAAAATCGAGGCCGGCGACAATGTCCGGGCCGGCCAACTCATCGCCGCCATCGACCCCGCCGGCGTCGACGCCCGCCAGCAGCAGACCCAGGCCGACCTCGAGCGCGTGCGTCGCGATCTCGAGCGCGACAAAGTGCTGTTCGAGAAGGGCTATGTCAGCCGCCAACGTATCGATGACCGGACCAGCACGCTGAAGTCAGCTCAGGCCGCCTATGACGCCGCCCGCTTCGATCGGCGCTGGGCCAATCTGGTTTCTCCCGTCTCAGGCGTGGTTCTGGAGCGTCGCGCCCAGGCCGGCGAGGTGGTCGGCGCCGGCCAGGTGGTGGCGCGGGTCGCCGACCTGACCAGCCCGCTCGTCCTGCGCCTGCCTCTGGCCGCGCGCGACGCGGCCCGCATCCGGGTCGGCGATCCCGCCACGGTTAAGGTCGATGAGATCGGCGAGACCGCCCTGAACGGACGCGTCACCCGGGTCGGCGAGGCCGCCGACACCCGCACGGGCGCGATCCTGGTCGAGATCGAGCTTTCCGAACCGCCCTCGACCTTGCGCAGCGGTCAGGTCGCCCACGCCACGCTCAATGTCCGCGCCCCCACCCATGTGACCACGGCTTACGCCCGCGTCCCCGCCGAAGCGGTGCTGGAGGCCAATGGCCAACGCGCCTTCGTCTTCCGTGTCGACGGCGGCAAGGCGCGGCGCACGGCCGTGGGCTTTGGCGGCTTCGACGGCGACGACGCCCTGGTCTCGGGCCTGCCGAACGGCGCCCAGGTGATCACCGCCGGCGCGGGCTTCGTCTCCGACGGCGAGAGCGTGGCCATCGTCGATCCCACCCAGCTGGGACGCTAGGCCGTGAAGTTCGACCTCTCGACCTTCGCGGTCCGCCGCTGGCAGTTCACGCTGGTGGCTTTTGGCCTGCTGGTGATGCTGGGGATCAACGCCTTCACCAGCATTCCGCGCTCGGAAGATCCGCACTTCCCGATCCCGATCGTCATCGTCCGAGCCGTCCTGCCTGGCGCCGAGCCCTCGGAGATGGAGCAGCTGGTCGTCGATCCGATCGAGGACGCGGTCGACGGTCTCGACAACATCGAAAAGGTCGAGTCGGTCAGTCTGGACGGCGCGGCGGTCGTCTCGGTGCACTTCACCTGGGACGTCGATCCCGAGCGCAAATACGACCAGGTCGTGCGCGAGGTGAACGCGATCCGAGGCAATCTGCCTGCAGGCCTGGCCCGCCTCGACATCCAACGCGCCCGCACCACCGAGGTGTCGGTCGTGCAGGTGGCGCTGACCAGCGACACCCTGCCGATGCGCCGCCTGGAGAAGGTGGCTGACCGGCTGCGCGAGCGGCTAGATCGCGTGCCCGGCGTGCGCGAGGCCCAATACTGGGGCGCGCCGCCGTCAGACGTGCAGGTCACGCTGGACCTGGCCCGGCTGTCGGCCCTGAAACTGCCTGCCACCGCCGTGACCGACGCTCTGCGCGCCGCCGGAGCGGAAGCGCCCATCGGCGCGGTTCAAGCCGGGGAGCGACGCTTCAACGTCAAGTCCGGCGGGGCTTTCCGCGACCTGAAGACCATCGGCGACACGCCGGTGCGCTCGATCGGCGGCAAGGTCGTACGCGTCTCAGACGTCGCCACCATCGGGTGGGCGCAGCAGGAGCCCACCCACGTCACCCGCTTCAACGGCAAGCGGGCCGTGTTCGTCACCGTCAAGCAGAAGGACGGTCAGGACGTCGCCAAGATCACCCAGGAGGTGCGCAAGGTCCTCGACGAGTACGAGCGCGCCCTGCCCGCTGGGGTGAAGCTGGAGCGCGCCTTCTTCCAGGCCGAAAACGTCAAGCATCGCCTGAAGAACCTGTTCCGCGACTTTGGCATCGCCCTCGTCCTGGTGCTGATCACCCTGCTGCCGCTGGGTCCTCGCGCCGGCGTGGTGGTGATGGTGTCGATCCCGCTCAGCTTGCTGATCGGTCTGTCGCTGCTGCAAGCGTTCGGCTTCACCCTGAACCAGTTGTCGATCGCCGGCTTCGTGCTGTCTCTGGGTCTGCTGGTCGACGACAGTATCGTCATCACCGAAAACATCGCCCGGCGCATCCGCGAAGGCGAGGAACGCACCGAGGCGGCCGTCAACGGCGCGCGCCAGATCGGTCTGGCGGTCGTGGGCTGCACGGCGACCCTGATGCTGGCCTTCCTGCCGCTGATGGCCCTGCCCGCCGGCTCGGGCGCCTACATCAAGTCGCTGCCGGTGACGGTCTTGTGCACGGTGGGCGCATCGCTCTTGGTGTCGCTGACCATCATCCCATTCCTGGCTAGCCGGATCCTCGACAAGCACTCCGACCCCGAGGGTAACGCTCTGCTGCGGGCGGTGAACGGCGGCATCCAACGCTTCTACCGTCCTGTCCTGCACGCCTCGCTGGCACGCCCCTGGCTGGCCCTGGCCCTGATGCTGGCCCTGTGCGCCACCACCGTGCCGCTGGTGAAGGCGATCGGCAGCTCGCTGTTCCCGCCGGCCGAGACGCCGCAGTTCCTGATCCGGATCGAAACGCCCGACGGCGCGTCCCTGGCCCGCACCGACCAGGCGCTGCGCTTCGTCGACGCGCGTCTGGCCAAGGAGCCCGACATCCTCTGGCGCGCCAGCAATCTGGGCCGCGGCAATCCGCAGATCTTCTACAACAAGAGCCAGCGCGAGAGCTCCAACAGCTTCGCCGAGGTCTATGCCAGCCTCGAAGCCTGGATGCCTGGCCAGAGCGAAAAGGTGCTGGATAGCCTTCGGGCTGACTTCGCCAAGTATCCCGGCGCGCGCATCACCGTGGTGGCCTTCGAAAACGGCCCGCCGATCGACGCGCCGATCGCCATCCGCATCACCGGCCAGAACCTCGACGTGCTGAAGGCCTTGGCCGCGCGGACCGAGGCGGTGCTGAAGGACACGCCCGGCGCGCGCGACGTCAGCAACCCGATGCGCCTGGACCGCACGGACCTTGATCTCGGCGTCGACGAAGCCAAGGCCGCCGCCCTGGGCGTGCCGGCCGGCGCGGCGCGCCGCGTGACCCGCCTGGCGCTGTCGGGCGAAGAGGCCGCGCGTTTCCGCGATCCCGACGGCGACGACTACGCCGTGCGGGTGCGCCTGCCGACGGCGCAGGTGGACGGGGCGGCGCGCAATCCGCTGTCGGCCCTGAACGGCGTCTACGTCCCCACCGCCGAGGGCGAGGCTGCGCCGCTGGGTGCGATCGCCACCCCCACCCTGCGCTCCAGCCCCGCCCGCATCGACCGCTTCGACCGCGAGCGGACCGTGACGGTGACCAGCTATGTCGCGACCGGCTACCTGACGGCCAAGGTGACGGAGGACGTCGTCAAGCGCCTGGAGAAAGAAGTCCCCATGCCGCCGGGCTACCGGCTGTCGCTGGGCGGCCAAGCCGAGGCGCAGTCGGAGAGCTTCGCAGGCCTCGGCGCGGCGGTGCTGGTGGCGATCTTCGGCATCCTGGCCGTGCTGGTCCTGGAGTTCCAGAAGTTCAAGACCGCCCTGGTGGTCGCCGGCATCATCCCGTTCGGCGTATTTGGCGCGGTGCTGGCCCTGGCCCTGACCGGCAATTCGCTGTCGTTCACCGCCACGATCGGCCTGATCGCGCTCATCGGCATCGAGATCAAAAACTCGATCCTGCTGGTCGACTTCACCGAGCAGCTGCGACGCGAAGGCATGAACCTGCACGACGCCATCGAGAAAGCGGGCGAGGTCCGCTTCCTGCCCGTGCTGCTGACCTCAGTGACGGCGATTGGCGGGCTGCTGCCGCTGGCCCTGGAACGCTCAGGCCTCTACTCGCCGCTGGCCATCGCCATCATCGGCGGCCTGATCACCTCGACACTGCTCAGCCGCGTAGCGACGCCGGTGATGTACTGGCTGACGGCGCGCGGGAAGGCGGAGACGGTTTAACGCAAATCCTCCCCCCAGCGGGGGAGGTGTCGGCTCGAAGAGACGACGGTGGGGGAAGAGGCAAGGTCAGCAGAACTTCCCCCTCCGTCCGCTTTGCGGACACCTCCCCCGCTAGGGGGAGGATTTGCGGCATCGCCCTTGCCTATTATACGATCGTATAGCAACACTCTCCCCATCCTCGGGGAGAGCACACCATGGCCACCACCCAGACCCGCGACGCGGTCATCATCGGCGGAGGCCATAACGGTCTCGTCTGCGCCTTCTATCTGGCCAAGGCGGGCTTAAAGGTCACGGTCTGTGAGGCGCGGGGCGTGGTGGGCGGCGCGGCGGTGACGGAAGAGTTCCATCCCGGCTTCCGCAACTCCGTCGCCAGCTACACGGTCAGCCTCCTGAACCCGCGCGTGATCGCCGACATGGGCCTGCGCGAGCTGGGTCTGACCTTCCTGGAGCGGCCGATCTCGAACTTCCTGCCGATCAGCGACGACAAGTACATCAAGCTGGGCGGCGGGCTGGAGCGCACCCAGGAGGAATTCCGCAAGTACAGCCGGCGCGACGCCGAGGTGCTACCAGCCTACTACGCCATGCTCGACGAGATCGGCGACATCCTGCGCGACCTGGCCCAGGAGACACCGCCGAACCTTGGCGATGGTTTGCCCGGCCTGCTGCGCGCCCTGCGCCAGGGCGGGCGCCTGGCCTTCCTGTCGCGTCAGCGCAAGCGTGACCTGCTGGACCTGTTCACCAAGAGCGCCCGCGACGTGCTGGACGGCTGGTTCGAGAGCGAGCCGGTCAAGGCCGCCTTCGGCTTCGACGCCGTGGTCGGCAACTTCGCCAGCCCGGATACGCCAGGGTCAGCCTATGTGCTGCTGCACCACACCTTCGGCGAGGTGAACGGCAAGAAGGGCGCCTGGGGCCATGCGGTCGGCGGCATGGGCGCGATCACCCAGGCCATGGCCAAGGCGTGCGAGGCGGCCGGGGTCGAGATCCTGCTCGACGCCCCGGTCGAGGGCGTCCACATCGACGGCGGGAAAGCCGCCGGCGTGCAACTGGTCGACGGTCGCCAGATCATGGCCCCGATCGTCAGCGCCAACGTCAATCCGGCCCTGCTCTACAAGAAGCTGGTGCCGCCCTCGGCCTTGACGCCGGACTTCCGCAAGGCGGTCGACGGGTACAAGAACGGTTCGGGCACCTTCCGGATGAACGTGGCGCTGTCGGAGCTGCCCAGCTTCACCTGCCTGCCCGGCAAGGAGACCGCCGAGCACCACCAGTCGGGCATCGTGATCGCCCCGAGCCTCGACTACATGGACGCGGCCTATCGCGACGCAAAGGGTCAAGGCATCAGCAAGGCCCCGATCGTCGAGATGCTGATCCCGTCCAGCCTGGACACCAGCCTGGCCCCGCCCGGACAACACGTGGCCAGCCTGTTCTGCCAGCAGTTCGCGCCGGAGCTGCCCGATAGCCGCTCCTGGGACGACGCGCGCGAGGCCGCCGCCGACCTGATCATCGATACGGTCGACCAGTGGGCGCCGGGCTTCAAGGCCTCGGTGCTGGGCCGGATGATCCTGTCGCCGCTGGATCTGGAACGGAAGTTCGGCCTGATCGGCGGCGACATCATGCACGGTCACATGTCGCTGGATCAGCTGTGGGCCACCCGCCCGCTGCTGGGTCACGCCAGCCACCGCGCGCCGATCACGGGCCTCTACATGTGCGGCGCGGGCACGCACCCCGGCGGCGGCGTCTCGGGCAATCCAGGCCGTAACGCCGCCCGCGAGATCCTGCGCGATAAGGACTTCGCCACGGCCGTGCAGCTGTCGGTGGTGGGGCGGTGAGCGTGTTCGCGCCCCCTTCCCCCTTGATGGGGGAAGGGCTGGGGATGAGGGTGACTGCTGAGCTGACCGCGCCCTATCCGCAAGCCGTGTCACCCCCACCCCCGCCCCTCCCCCATCCAAGGGGGAGGGAGAGCGTTTTCATCGGAGGCTCTCTGCGATGAGCGGCATCCCCAACCATGACCCGCTGTCTGACTGGGGCCTACCCGGCTGGATCTACACCAACGAACGGTTCTTCAAGGAAGAGCAGGACAAGGTCTTCCGTCCGTCGTGGCAGATCGTCTGCCATCTGAACGACATCCCCAAGGCCGGCGACTTCCACACCTTCGACTTCATTGGCGAAAGCCTGGTGGTCGTGCGCAACAAGGACGGCGGCGTGCGCGGCTTCGCCAATGTGTGCCGCCATCGCGGGGCGCGGCTGCTGGACGGACCGGTCGGCCGCTGCGGCGGGCGGATCGTCTGCCCCTACCACGCCTGGACCTATGACCTGGAAGGCCGGCTGATCGGCGTGCCGATGCGCGACGACTATCCCGCCCTCGACATGGCCAAGGAGGGTCTGGCGACGATCGAGGTCGAGGTCTGGCGCGGCTTTGTCTTTGTCCGGCTTGAGGGCGACGGCCCTTCGGTCGCGACCATGATGGCGCCCTATGAAGACGAGGTGGCCCACTATCGCTTCGAGGAGTTGCAGCCGTTCGGCCGCGTCACTCTGCGGCCTCGCGCGGTGAACTGGAAGAACATCAGCGACAACTATTCCGACGGCCTGCACATCCCAGTCGCCCATCCGGGCCTGACCCGGCTGTTCGGCAAGGGCTATGGCGTCGAGGCCGAGACCTTCGTCGACAAGATGTGGGGCCAGCTGATCGACGAGCCCTCCGAGAGCCCGTCCGAGCGGCTGTATCAGGACCTCCTGCCCGACGTGGCGCACCTGCCAGGCGACCGCAAGCGGCTGTGGACCTACTTCAAGCTCTGGCCGAACTTCGCCTTCGACATCTATCCGGACCAGGTGGACTTCATGCAGTTCATCCCGATCTCGGCCGAGCAGACGATGATCCGCGAGATCGCCTACGCCCTTCCCGATGATCGGCGCGAGATGAAGGCCGCCCGGTACCTGAACTGGCGCATCAACCGGCAGGTCAACGCCGAGGACACCGAGCTGGTGGCCCGCGTGCAGCAGGGCATGGCCTCGCGCACCTTCACCGCCGGTCCGCTGGCGACCAGCGAGGTGTCCCTGCGCAGCTTCGGCCGCAAGATGCGGGCCCTGATCCCGGAGAGCCGGATGCCGAGGCCGCCGGAGGGGTGGTGAGCGTCGTTAGCGCCCCCTCCACCGCCTTTCGGCGGTCCCCCTCCCCCGTTGCACGGGGGAGGATGAGCTTCCTCCTCACCCGCGATGCGGGGGAGGTGGCGCGGCGCGGATACGCGCCGTGGCGGAGGGGGCGCTGAAGC
>NCDQ01000293.1 GCA_002280275.1 Caulobacter vibrioides
GATCGCCGGCTGTTGAAGGTTCTGCAGGCTGACGGCCGCATCACCAACGCCGAGCTCGCCAAGCGCTGCAATCTGTCGCCGGCGGCCACGTTCGACCGCGTCCGCCGCCTGCGCGAGCGTGGCTTCATCACCGGCTACGCCGCGCTGTTGGATCCGGCCAAGGTCGACCGGGCGCTGCTGATCTTCGTGGAGGTGGTGCTGGAGCGCACGACCGGCGACGTCTTCGAGGAGTTCGGCGCCGCCGTCCGTCGCGCGCCCGAGATCCTAGAATGCCACATGGTGGCCGGCGGCTTTGATTATCTGATCAAGGCCCGCGTGCGGGACATGGAAGCCTATCGCGGCTTCCTGGGGGACATTCTGGTCAAGATGCCGGGGGTGCGGGAAACGCGGACCTATGCGGTGCTGGAAGAGGTCAAGAGCACGGTGCAGTTGCCGCTCTAAAGCGCGCCGTGGCTCGAGGCTGCAAACAACCCGGCGCGCTGGGGCGTCAGGTCCTGCGGCGGGCCGGCGGCCGCCAGCACGATCGCGGTGATCGCCAGCACCGTCGCCAGGACGATGCCCATCAGGTGGAAGGCTTGCTCTTTTTGCTTCGAGGGCGACATGGCCGGCTCCGAGTCAATCCGTGCGCAGAGCCTAACACAATCGTTTGCATAGTTGTGAGCGCGGCAGAGTAAACCTCCCCGATTCGAGGAGAAGGGCCGATCCGGGAAGGTGGAACGGGCGGCTCAGGGGGGGGAGGAGCGCGCCCGTTCCGTTCGCGACCATCGGGGGGATGATGGACAGCGAACTTCCCCGGCGAGGCCGGGGAAGCGGTTTAGCCTCAGGCTGCGGGCGCGCCGCCGCCGAGGGTCTTGTAAAGGGTCACGAGGTTGGTCGCCCGCGCCAGGCGCGTGGCGATCAGGCCTTGCTGCGCGGCGTAGAGGCTGCGCTGAGCGTCCAGCAGGGTGAGGGCGCTGTCGAGGCCCGCGTCGCGGCGCTGCTGGGACAGGCGGGTGCTGTCGGCGGCGGCGGCGGTCAGGCGTTCCTGGGCGGCCAGGCGGTCGGCGACCGTGGCGCGCACCGACAGGGCGTCGGAGACCTCACGGAACGCGGTCTGCACCGTCTTCTCATAGGTCGCCACGGCGATGTCACGGTCGGCCTTGGAGATGTTCAGGTTGGCCACATTGGCCCCGCCCGCGAAGATCGGCAGGCTGATCTGGGGCGTGAAGTTCCAGACGCTGGTCCCGCCCTTGAAGAGGTCGCCAAGGTCGGGGCGGGTCGAGCCGGTGGAGCCGGTCAGGCTGATACGCGGGAAGAACGCCGCCCGCGCCGCGCCGACATTGGCGTTGGCCGCTTGCAACTGGCGCTCGGCGGCCAGCACGTCGGGGCGACGCGCCAGGACGTCCGACGGCAGGCCCGCCGGCAGGTCGGCCAGCACGTTGTCGGCGTCCAGGCCGCCCGCCGGCAGCAGGTCGTCGGGGAGCGCCCCGCCGACCAGCAGGGTCAGGGCGTTGCGATCCTGGGCGACCTGGGCGGTGTAGACGGCGACGTCGGCGCGCGCCGTCTCGGCCAGGGTCTCGGCGTTGCGCAGGTCCAAGAGCGAGCCAGCCCCGCCGTCGACCCGTTGGCGCACCAGGCGCAGCGAGTCTTCGCGGGTGGCCAGGGTGGTCTGGGCCAGCGCCAGGCGTTCCTGGTCGGCCGCCAGGGTGAGCCAGGCGTTGGCGGTCTCGGCGATCAGGCTGACGCGGACCGAGCGGCTGGTCTGCTCGGTGGCCAGATAGCTCTGCAGGGCCGCGTCGTTGAGGCTGCGCACCCGGCCGAACAGGTCCAGCTCATAGGCGGTGAAGCCGATGGTGGCGCTGTAGGCCTCGGTGTCGAAGGCCTGGCCGGTCTGAGAGGTCGAGGCCGGAGTGCGGCCGCGCTGCTCCGAGATCGTCCCGTTGATCCCCGGGAACAGGGCCGAGCGCTGGACGCCGTACTGGGCGCGGGCCTTCTCGATGTTCAGCACCGCCACGCGCAGGTCGCGGTTCTGCTTCAGGGCCAGGTCGACCACGCCTTGCAGACGCGGATCGACCAGCACCTGGCGCCAGTCGAGGTCGGCCGCCGAGACGGGCGTCGCCGCCTCCGGCGTCGGGGTGGACCAGGTCTGGGCGACCGGCAGGGCCGGCCGCTCGTACTTGGGCGCCAGGGTGCAGGCGCCGACCGCCGTCGAGGCGACCAGGATCAGGGTGAGGTTACGCAGCATCTCAGTGAGCCTCTGCCGACGGCGCGTCGCCTTGGGCGGCGTCGTGACGGGGGTGCTTGGGTTTGAAGATCCTCTCGACCACCACGAAGAACAGCGGAACGAAGAAGATCGCGAGCAGGGTGGCCGAGATCATGCCGCCGATAACGCCGGTGCCGATCGCGTGTTGGGCGCCGGAGCCCGCCCCGTTGGAGATCGCCAGCGGCAGCACGCCGAAGACGAAGGCCAGCGAGGTCATGATGATCGGGCGCAGGCGCAGACGAACCGCCTCCAGCGTGGCCTCGATCAGCCCCATGCCCTTCTCGTAGAGGTCCTTGGCGAACTCGACGATCAGGATGGCGTTCTTGGCCGCCAGGCCCATGGTCGTCAGCAGGCCCACCTGGAAGTAGATGTCGTTGCTGAGGCCGCGGGCGAAGGTGGCCAGCAGGGCGCCGATGACGCCCAGCGGGATGACCATGATCACCGCCAGCGGGATCGACCAGCTTTCATAGAGGGCCGCCAGCAGCAGGAACACCACCAGGATCGAGATGGCGTACAGGGCGGGGGCCTGGTTGCCGGCCTCCAGTTCCTGGGCCGACAGGCCGGTCCACTCGTAGCCGACGCCCGGCGGCAGCTTGGCCGCCAGCGCCTCCATCGCCGCGATCGCGTCGCCCGAGCTCTTGCCGGGGGCGGGCGAGCCCTGGATGTTGACCGACGGCAGGCCGTTATAGCGCTCCAGGCGCGGCGAACCGTAGGTCCAGGACGCGGTGGCGAAGGCCGGGAAGGGCACCATCTGGCCGCTGTTGTTGCGGACATACCAGCGGTTCAGGTCTTCCGGCGTCATGCGGAACGGCGCGTCGGCCTGCATGTAGACCTTCTTGACCCGACCTCGATCGATGAAGTCGTTGACGTAGGCGCCGCCCCAGGCTGCGCTGAGCGCGCTGTTGATGTCGGCGGTGGTCAGGCCCAGCGCGCCGGCCTTGGCCTGGTCGACCTCGATCTTCAGCTGCGGGGTGTCGTCCTGACCGTTCGGGCGCACGCCCACCAGGTTCGGATCCTGCGAGGCCATGCCCAGCATCATGTTGCGGGCCTGCATCAGGGTCTCGTGACCGACGCCGTTGACGTCCTGCAGCTGGAAGTCGAAGCCGGACGCGTTGCCCAGCTCCTGCACCGCCGGCGGCACGATCGGAAACACCATGGCGTCGCGGATCTGGCTGAAGGCGCCCATGGCCCGGCCGGCGACGGCCTGAGCCTTGAGGTTGGCCGACTTGCGGACGTCGAAGTCCTTGAGGCGAACGAAGGCCAGGCCCGCGTTCTGACCCGCCCCGGCGAAGCTGAAGCCGGAGACGGTGAACACCGACTGCACGGCGTCCTTCTCGCCGACCATGAAGTGGTCGCGGACCTTGTCCGGACCTTGTCCAGCACGGCCAGGGTCTTTTCCTCGGTCGCGCCGGCGGGCAGCTGGACGAGCGTCAGCATGGTCCCCTGGTCCTCTTCGGGCAGGAAGGCGCTGGGCAGGCGGACGAACAGCAGGCCCATGGCCACGATGATCGCGGCGTAGACGGCCATCCAGCGACCGCTCTTGCCGAGGATCTTGCGCACCGAGCCCTGGTAGCGGCCGCTCATGTCGTTGAAGCTGCGGTTGAACCAGCCGAAGAAGCCGGTCTTCTCGTCGTGGTGACCGGCCTGGACCGGCTTGAGCATGGTGGCGCAGAGCGCGGGCGTCAGGATCAGGGCGACGACCACCGACAGGGCCATGGCCGAGACGATGGTGATCGAGAACTGACGGTAGATCACGCCTTGCGAGCCGCCGAAGAAGGCCATCGGCACGAACACCGCGGCCAGCACCAGCGCGATGCCGATCAGGGCCCCGGTGATCTCGTTCATCGACTTGCGCGTGGCTTCCTTGGGCGAGAGGCCCTCCTCGCTCATCACCCGCTCGACGTTCTCGACGACCACGATGGCGTCGTCGACCAGGAGGCCGATAGCCAGCACCAGGCCGAACATCGTCAGGGTGTTGATCGAGTAGCCAAAGGCCGCCAGCACGCCGAAGGTGCCCAGGAGGACGACCGGCACGGCGATGGTCGGGATCAGGGTCGCCCGCCAGTTCTGCAGGAACAGGAACATGACGATGAACACCAGCACGATGGCTTCGATCAGCGTCTTGACCACTTCCTCGATCGACAGCTTCACGAACGGCGTCGAGTCGTAGGGAACGACGTACTTGTAGCTGGCCGGGAAGGTCTTCTCGAGCTGGGCCATCTTGGTCTTGACGGCGGCGGCGGTGTCCAGCGCGTTGGCGCCGGGCGCCAGCTTGATGGCGATGCCTGCGGCCGGGTGGCCGTTGAACTTCGCGACCGAGAGATAGTTTTCGGCGCCTAGCTCGACGCGCGCGACGTCGGCGAGGCGGACGGTGGCGCCGCCAGGGCTGTTCTTGACGATGATCTCGCGGAACTGCTCGGGGGTCTGCAGGCGCGACTGGGCGGTGATGGTGGCGTTCAGGCCCGTGCCCGGCAGGTTCGGGGCGCCGCCCAGTTGACCAGCCGAGACCTGGGCGTTCTGCGCCCGGATCGCGGCGGCGACATCGGCCGGCGTCAGGCTGAAGCTGGTCAGCTTCTGCGGGTCCAGCCAGATGCGCATGGCGTACTGCGCGCCGAACAGCTGGATATCCCCGACGCCGTCAACGCGGCTGAGCGGATCCTGGATGTTGGACGCCAGATAGTCGGCGAGGTCGGTGTTGGTGGTCTTGGGGTTTTCCGAATAGAGGCCCACCACCATCATGAAGTTCCGCGCCGACTTGGCGACGGTCAGGCCTTGCTGCTGCACTTCCTGCGGCAGCAGGGCGGTGGCGGTCTGCAGCTTGTTCTGGACCTGGACCTGGGCGATGTCGATGTCGGTCCCGGCCTTGAAGGTCAGGGTGACGGTGGCCGAGCCCGAGCTGTCACTGCTCGACGACATGTAGTCCAGGCCGTCCAGGCCCTTCATCTTCTGTTCGATGACCTGGGTGACGCTGTCCTCGACGGTCTTGGCCGAGGCGCCGGGATAGTTGGCCGAGATCGACACCTGCGGCAGGGCGATGTCGGGATATTGCGCGATCGGCAGGGTCCGGATGGCGAGCGCCCCGGCCAGCATGATCACGATGGCGATGACCCACGCGAAAATGGGCCGGTCGATGAAGAAACGCGAGAGCATGGCGGAGGGGCCTTAGCGCTGAGCTTGAGCGGCGGGGGCCGCGCCGGCGGGGACGGCCTTGATCGGCGCGCCCGGACGGACCTTCATCAGGCCCTCGACGATGACCTTGTCGCCGACGTTGAGGCCGCTGGTGACCAGCCATTTGTCGCCGATCGTCTGCCCCAAGGTGATCGGACGCGGCTCGGGACCCTTGGCGCCGACCAGCATCACCGTCGCCCCGCCCTTGGGGTCGCGATTGACCGCGGTCTGCGGGATCAGCACGCCGCTGGGGGCGACGCCCTGGCCCAGGGTCGCGCGGACATACATGCCGGGCAGCAAAACGCCGTTGGGGTTGGGGAACACCGCCCGCAGCGTCACCGAACCGGTGCCGGCGTCGACGGTGACGTCCGAGAACTCCAGCCTGCCGGGAATGGGATAGGTCGAACCGTCCTCGAGCTTCAGGGTCACCTGGGCCGAGTTGGTCTTGCCCAGCTTGCCGCTGGCGAACTGCTGCTTGAGCTTCAGAAGCTCGGCCGAGGTCTGGGTCAGGTCGACATAGACCTTGGAC